>NZ_PJJK01000080.1:0-15324 GCF_002929785.1 Cryobacterium sp. Y62
GGGCAACAATCATGCCGGACCCGACAGGCCAACTCCCTCAGATACTCACACCATCCGAGGTTACAAACAAGGTAACGGGGGCGGGGGAGCCGGGGCGTTAGACCTGGTTGAGTGGGATCGACTCATCCAAGAGGCGAGCAGGATCGACCGGCTCAGCTCGACGAATCAGAGCCTGTACGGCGTCGCTGACATCCCAGACGTTGACGTTCGTGCCGGCTACGACGCGGCCTGCCTGCTGCCAGAACACGATGAACTCACCGGCCGCCCAGTCGCCCCAGCCGCCCCGGTAGATCAGGTCGGCGCCGCGAGTGAGCGGGCCGAAGCCGGAGCACTCCATGCCGAGGTCGAACTGGTCGGTGTTGAAGTAGGGGATCGCTGGTTTGCAGGCTCGCGGTGACCAGGATTCCATTGTCGACCGCGAGCCCGGTCTTCTCGGCGAGTTCGACGTTTGGAACCGCGCCGATGCTCTCAGAACGATGCCAGCAGAACGATGTCGGCTGGCACGATTTCGCCGCCGGCGGCACCGTTCCGAGAGAACGGGAGCCGGTTTGCGCGGGCGGCGGGGCAGCATCCGTTTCAGAGTGGATGCCCCGCTCAAGCGGTCACGACGGCGCGACGACGGTATCGCAGCGCCAGCAGTGGGCGGGCAGCTCTCCCGGCACGAAGGCGCCGCACTCCGGGCAAACCTGTTCGAGCCAGCAGGCCGGGTCGCCGCCGATTGATTCGTCGGTTTCGTCGTGTGTTGTCATCGTTTCAGTATGACCTGCGGCAGGAAAAAACCCGAAGCCCCCCGCTGGAGGAGAAGGAGGCTTCGGGCGAAGATGAGCGTCAGCTCGGGTTGGGAGCACCCGGGCGGGCGTAGTAGAACCAGGCCAGGCCCGTGCACAGCACGCAGAATACCGTGCAGCCGATGAAGAAGGTGGTCGGGCTCATGGCTGTGAGGGCCATTCCCACGATGAAGGGGCCGAAGGCGGCGATCGCGGCGGTCCAGCCGATCGCGCCGCCGGCCTGGCGCTTGGGGAAGATCATCGGCATCTGCTTGAACGTTCCGGCGTTGGCCAGGCCGGAGAAAAAGAAGATGATGATCATGCCGGTGAGAAAGCCCTTGAACTCATCGACGCTGGTCGGGGTGAGGAAAAACACTGTGATCAGGGTGCCCACGGCCATGCCCGCGCCGCCGATGAAGGTGAAGATCGCACCGCCGAACCGGTCGCAGAGCGGACCGGAGGCCGCACGCACCAGGGCGCCAACGACCGGGCCGATGAAGGCGAAGGCCAGCGGGTTGGGCGCATCGGGAAAATCACCGTAGACGTTGAGGATGATGAGGCCCATTTGGGCGGCCAGTCCGCTGAACGCGCCGAAACTCATGAGGTAGATGAGCGTCATGATCCAGGTGTGCTTGACCTTGAAAATGTCCATCTGCTGCCGAAAGTTGGCTTTGATCGGCACTTTACGTAAAAAGGCCAGCGCCAGCGCGACCGCGAGCAGCACCCAGGGGATGAGTACGAGACCACCGTTGTGCAGCCAGACCAGTTCACCGTTCGAGTCGCTCTCCGGGGTGAGCACAGCGGTGCCGAGCAGGCCGAAGCCGACGACCCATGGGGTGAGCAGCTGAATTAGTCCGATGCCAAAGTTGCCGAGCCCCGCCTGCAGCCCGAGTGCTGTCCCGGCAAGGCGCTTGGGAAAGAAGTAGCTGGTCGAAGCCATGAAGCCGGAGAAGCTGCCGCCACCAATGCCGGCCGCGAAGGACAGCGCGAGCAGTACCCAGTACGGCGTCGAGGTGTCGCGGGCGACCAAGGTCCAGCCGATCATCGGCAGGAGCAGCAGCGCGCTGGAAAGGGCGACGAGAATGCGGGTGCCGAGAATCGGCGGCAAGAACATGAAGATGAGGCGCAGCAGGCCACCGGCCAGGCCGGGCAGCGCGACGAGCCAGTAGAGCTGGCTGGTGCTCAGGTCGAAACCGATGTCGTTCAGCCGCGGAGCGATCGCGCTAACCAGATACCAGGCCGCGAAGCCGAGGGTCATGCTGAACGTGGTGATCCACAGCGTGCGCCAGGCGAGGTGTGAATCCCAGGTCTCTTCGTTTTCCGGATCCCAGTTCGAGAGGTCCGGCTTCAGCGTGGACGTGACGCGTGGTGGTGAGACGGTTGACATGGTTTCCTCGGCTGGTTGGTCGGGCAGCAGGCTCGCTTAGTAGCCAGCTTGTTCGTTTGCCTGTGCCAACGCATCGCACAAACGCCGTGAAAAATGATTCGTCCTGAAGCGGATGCCGGCGGCCCGGTCGGAACCGTGTCCGGGGCTGCCGGCATCCGTTTCTTCTCGGGCGGAGGGCGGTACTGTGGAACGGTGAAAACTCAGCTCAAACTTGGGGCCGAACTCGGGGCCGTCGTGATAACCGTGTCTGATCGTTGTTCGCGCGGCGAACGCGAGGACAGGTCCGGCGCGGCCGTCGTCGATGCGCTCGGCGAAGTCGGCATTCCGTGCGGGCCGCCTCGCGTGGTACCCGACGGCATCGAGAGTGTGGCCGGTGCCATTTCGGCCGCGCTCGGTGACGGCGCTCGCCTCGTCGTGACGACCGGTGGCACCGGTGTGTCGGCGCGGGACCTGACGCCGGAGGGCACTGCGACGGTGCTGCACACGATTCTGCCGGGCATTTCCGAGCGGATGCGCGCGATCAGCGTTGCGACGATCCCCACCGCTGCGCTCTCCCGCGGTATCGCCGGTATCGCCGATTCGGTTGGCAATAACGGCGCCCTGGTCGTGAACCTGCCCGGTTCGGTGGGCGGGGTGCTTGACGGCGTGGCAATTCTGGCGCCGCTGGTGCGGCACGTCATCGACCAGCTCGATGGCGGCGACCACTGATGGGTGCGGGTATTTCAGCCGACGGCGAGGAATTGCTGCCGGATTTTAGGCCTTCTTCGCTCGGGTTTGCTCGGGTCACCGAGGCGCTGCTCGACGTCACCGAGCATGTTTTGGCCGTTTCGGGCGTTTCCCACGGCGCCGTGGTGACGTTCATCGGACAGGTGCGTGACCACGATCCCGATGCTGTCGGGCGCGTCACAGGCCTCGACTACAGCGCGCATCCCGACGCTGGGCGCGTTATTGGCGAGGTGGCCGCGAGGGTACGGGCGCAACATCCGCTTGTCGTCTTGGCCGTCAGTCATCGCATCGGACACCTCGAGGTCGGTGACCTCGCCCTCGTGGCTGCGGTCGCGAGCGCACACCGGGGCGTTGCATTCGCGGCCTGCGAGGCTCTCGTCGAGGCAGTGAAGGCCGAGGTCCCGATCTGGAAGAAGCAGTATGAGGTCGACGGAACCCATTCCTGGGTCGGTTTATAGCCTCGCCGACAGCGCTGTTTCGCGGGCGTCGTTCAGAACTGCGAAAATCGCTGCTTGCGGTGCGGGGTCACTTGACGTGATTCTCCGCAGCTATGCGCGGAGCCCCTGGTGTTTAGCCGCCGGCGAAGGGCGGGAGTACGTCTACGGTGTCGGTCGGCGCGAGTGTGACGGTGTCATCGGCGGCACGGGCGCCGTTCACCAGCAGCGAGCAGAGACCGAGCACACGCACGAACTCGCTGCCGTAGCGTTGGCCGAGTTCAGTGCGCAGTTCGCCGATCGTGTCAGCATTGAGCGTGGCCGTTTCGGTCTGGGCGGCTTCGGCCGCTCCGGCGAAGAACCGCAGGTTCGCCATCACAGTGTCTCGGGAGCCCAGTCGCGGGCGAGTTTGCTCGCTGCGGCGCAGGCGGCCTCAATGGCGGCACTGGTACCACCATTTTTCGCGGCGGCGAGGCCGATCAGAAAAGTGCTGAGCGGAGCAGCCGGCCGGGCCACATTGTGGGCCACGTCGCGGGCCACGTCGAGCAGGTCGCCGACGGGCACGTCGGCCGGGTCGAGCTGGAGCCGGTCGGCGAGGGCGGTCAGCCAGTCGTCGAGCGCTTCGGGAGGCAGCGGTGCTGAACTCATTCGTGTCACTCCTCGGGTCGTACTTCGGGTACACCGGTCAAACGCGCGGTGCTGCTATCAACATCCTGCCACGTGTCGACGTCGACCCCGGTTTCGGATTCGTCCATCAACCCCAGGAGCTTCAGCCCCGACAGCAGGTCGCGCATGCTGGCGCCGTTGACGCGATCGCCGAGGCGGTCTACGGCCGCGCGCAGGGCGGGCGCCCGGTAGATTCCGGCGAGCCACTGGGCGTGGCCGGTGTAGTCGGTGAGATGCACGCCGTCGGTTTGTTCACCGATTTTCTCGAGAGCGGATGCCGCGGTGACCAGCAGGCGCGCAGCATCCGCTCCCCACGGCAGATCGCAGGCGAGCACGAGCAGCCAGGTGGCCGGTTCGTCAACGTTCGCCTCTCCGTTCGCTTCGATATTCATATCGCCGTGTGTCGCGCCTTGGGCCGCGCTATGGGTCGCGAGCGCGGCGAGACCGGCCGCGATTCCGGCTACCGGTCCGCCGAAGGGTGGGTCTTCGAGGGCCCAGATCAGCGCGGAGGGTGTGGCGGAGCCGGCGGCGGGCTGTGCCGCGAACGGAGGTGTGCCGGCGGCGGGCTGTGCGGCGGGCGGGCCGACGACGACGGTGGACCGGGCGACCGGTCGGGCGTCGAGCACTCTGGAGAGCAGAGTGCGCCCGGCCACCTCGACGGCGGGTTTGAGCACGCCACCGAGACGGCTGCCGCGCCCGCCCGCGAGCACGATGAGGTCAATGGTGAGTGACGGAGGTGGATTCATGAGGCGTGCCCTTGGCAGGAGCGCGTCCAATATGGCTGCGCACGACAGTAACCGGCGTAGCGGCTATCCGTAGCGGGCACGGTCAGGGGAGGGAGCATCCGCTTAGCCTTGGCGGCGCAGCCAGTCGCCGGACTTGCCGCCGCTCTTGGCGAGCAGGCGCACGTTCTCGATTGTGACGGATTTGTCGAGGCCCTTGACCATGTCGACGACGGCGAGGGCGGCAACAGAGACGGCGGTGAACGCCTCCATCTCGACGCCGGTGCGGTCGGCGGTGCGCACGGTCGCGGTGATGCTGACGCCGTCATCCTCGACCGTCAAATCGACGACGGCACCGTGCACGCCGATCACGTGTGCGAGGGGTAGCAGGTCGGCAGTCTTTTTAGCGCCCTGGATTCCGGCGATGCGGGCCACGGCGAGCACATCGCCCTTGGGCGCAGTGCCATCGCGGAGCGCCGCGATCACCCTGGCACTGCAGCGCACGAAGCCCGCCGCGGTGGCGCTGCGCACGGTCGGAACCTTGTTGGTGACGTCGACCATCCGGGCTTGTCCGGCCGAGTCGAGGTGGGTGAATGGCTGGGCGGGCACTGCCGCGTCGGGAATGTCGGTGGTGTGCGTCATGATGTCAGCATGACAGTGATGAGGTCGCCTCCGCGAACGTGAGTCGTGTCTTCGGACACGACGGCAAGACCAGTTGCCTGCGCCAGGCCGGCGACGAGGTGTGAACCCGACCCGCCGCGGGAGGCCGGGCGCACCTCGATCTGGGCGCCGTCTCGGGTGCCGTGTCGGGTGCCGCCGGTGCCGGTGCCAGCACCGGTCGCGGTGCCGGAATCGGTACGGTGCGTGACGATGACGGGCATGTACTGGGCGCGTCCAGGCGGGGACTTCCAACCGTCGGCGACGGTCGCCGTGATGGTGCGGCGGTGCAGCTCCGGGTGGCCGAGCAGGCGGCGCAGCGCGGGGCGCACGAACACCTCAAAAGACACAAAGGCGCTGACCGGGTTGCCGGGCAGGGCGAAGATGAGCGGTCCGGGCACGTTTCCTGTGGCGGGCCAGCGTCCGAACCCTTGTGGCTTGCCGGGTTGCATCTTGACCGGTCCGAAGTGCACGGTTCCGAGCGGCTGAAGCACGGCTTTGACCACGTCGTACGCTCCGACGCTGACACCGCCGGAGAGCACGATCACGTCGACCGTGCCAGCCAGGTCGGTGAGCAGCGCGCCCAACGTGTCGTTGTTGTCGGGCACGGCGCCCACCCGGATGGCAACGCCGCCGGCTTCGGTGACGGCCGCCGCCAGTAGAAAGGAGTTGGAGTCGGGAATTTGACCGCGATGGGTCGGGCTGCCGGGGGTGACGAGTTCGCTGCCGGTGGAAATGACCGCGACGCGCGGCGCCGGGTGCACCAGCACCGAGCCGGTTCCGGCGCTCGCCGCTGCGGCGACCCGGGTGGGCCAGAGCACGCTGCCCGCGCTCAGAACCCGGTCCCCAGCGTGGGCGTCTTCGCCGGCGCGGCGTACGTGCGCCGCGGTTTCGGGGGCGCGCACGACAGTGACCAGATCGGTGCCCTGATCGGTGTCTTCGATCGGGACGACGGCATCCGCTCCGTCGGGAATGGGCGCGCCCGTCATGATGCGCGCGACCTGCCCGGGCACCAGGCGCGGATTCTCGGCGGTGCCGGCGGCCAAATCGGCGACGACGGGCAGCATAATCGGGTTCTGCGCGGAGGCGCCGAGCAGATCCGCGCGGATCACGGCGTAGCCGTCCATGGCGGAGTTGTCGAAGGGAGGAGTATCGGTCGCTGAAAGCACGTCTTCGGCGAGCACCAGGCCGCGCGCGGCGTCGAGCGACACGCGCACCGGCACCATCGGCTTCACGTCGGCCAGAATGACCGCGAGTTGATCGGTAACGGTGCGAGCGGATGCGGCCGGCGCACAGGCATTCGTTCTTTCGGAATGCGCGTGGACGTGGTCGTGCCTGTGCCCATTTTCGTTCACGGTCGCATCGGCGGTGTCGTCGCGGTGAGCATCATGCGTATGCCCATGTTCATCTTCGTGTGCGCCGCCGGCGTGCGCACATCGAACCTCGGACGGTTCCCCGCCGAGCACATCGTGTTCGTCTGACAAGGGCGATGCGTCGCGTGCGGAACCGTCGGGCAGATTCGTCTCGGTCATCGGCTAGGCGAGACTGTCGGTCTGGCCCGCGCTGCCGGTGTCGTCCCGGGCCGACGCGTGCCTCCCGGTCGGAGTCGGCTCGAGGGACGGCCATCGGCTGCCGATGCCGGTCGCGCGTCCGGCCGTGACGAGGTCGTCCCAGGCCACGATCCCACCGGTGAGCACGGAGACGTCGGTGAATCCGGCCTCGCGCAGCGCGGCAGCAGCGCGGGCGGCTCGCCCACCGGCGTGGCAGTGCACGATCAGCGGGGTGTCCTCCGGGAGGGCCGCCCGGCCGGTGTCGGAGAGTACTCCGTCGGTCAGGAGCTCGCCGAGTGGCAGGAGCTGGGCCGTCGGAATGGAACTTTCGGCGTTCTCGTTCGGCTCGCGAACGTCCAGCACGAGAAAGTTGTCGATTCCGTCGCGTTGGGCTTCGAGGCGTTCGACGAGTTCGGCACCGGAAACCTCGGCGGTGTTCTCTGCGGCGACGCGGGCGGTATTCTCTGTCGCGTGCTCGGCAGCGGTCGGTTCGGCGGCAATGCCGGTTCCGACCAGCGGAATCTCACTGAAGCGGCCCGACAGGGCATCGATCACGAGTACCCGGCCGATCAGTGGGGACCCGATTCCGGTGATTAGCTTGATAGTTTCGGTCGCCATGAGCGATCCGACCTGGCCACAGAGAGCGCCGAGCACTCCGGCATCGGCGCAGTTGGGAACCTCGCCGTCGGCCGGCGGCGTTGGAAACAGGTCGCGCAGGTGCACTCCGGTGATGCCCGAGCCCGCCGGAGGCGTGGCCCAGAACACCGAGAGCTGAGCATCGAATCGCAAAACGGATGCCCACACCAGCGGCAGCCCGAGCCGCGCGCAGGTGTCGTTCACGAGGAACCGGGTCGGAAAGTTGTCGGTGCCGTCGATGACTACGTCATAGCCGTCGATGATCTCGGCCGCGTTACCCGTTACCAGGCGCTCGGCGTGCCGAACGACGGTGGTTTCCGGGGCGATCTCGGCGATGCGTTCCGCGGCGCTGTCCACCTTGGGGCGGCCGACATCCGTTTGACCGTGGACGATCTGGCGCTGGAGGTTGCTCGGTTCCACGTCGTCGCCGTCGACGATGCCAATGGTGCCTACGCCCGCTGCCGCGAGGTAGAGCAGCGCGGGGGAGCCGAGTCCACCGGCGCCGAGCACGAGCACCCGGGCGTTGGCGAGGCGGCGCTGGCCGAGTTCGCTCAGCTGGGGGAGGCGGCGCTGGCGAGCGGTCCGCACGGATTCGGATGCGCTGAGGCGGTCAACGGGCTCAACGAGGGGAGGAATGGCCATGGCTTAACGCTAGGCGCTGCGCGACGTCACGGCCACCGGTTTGCCGCAAGCCGGCTTGCGAAACCGCCAGGCACGCCGCATGCCTCACAACCACTCGGTGGCTAATTCAGGAAATTGTCGGCTATCGGACCCAGAACGGGCTGTTTTCGACCCACGAGACGTGGATTTCCTGAATTGGCCACGGCCGATCGCGATGACAGAGAACAAAGCAGTGGGTCAAAACCGCAGATGCGGTGCTATCGTGCAATTCATGACGCAATATCGGATCAGTGAGGCCGCCGAGCTGCTCGGCGTCAGCGACGACACTGTGCGCCGTTGGGTCGACGGTGGCCGTCTCGCGGCCGACGCCGACGCATCCGGTCGCCTCGTGGTTGACGGAGCTGCGCTCGCCGCCTTCGCCGTCGACCAGGCAAGCACCCCGGCAGACCCGTCAAGCGTGGGCCGCAGCGCCCGCAACCGCTTCGTCGGTATCGTCACCGCCATCACCATGGATACGGTCATGGCCCAGGTCGAGCTGCAGTGTGGCCCGCACCGCATAGTCTCGCTCATGTCGAGTGAGGCCGTGCGCGAACTGGCGCTCGAGGTCGGCTCGCTCAGTGTCGCCGTGATCAAGGCTACCAATGTGATTGTTGAAACTCCGGGACGGATGCCGTGACCCGCCTCCCGCAGGTCCTCGCCGCGCTCGCCGTGCTCACTCTCACCGGCTGTGTCACGGACACCGGGCCCGTGCCGCTGCCCCTCAACGTCTACGCGGCCGCCTCGCTGGGCCCCGCATTTGACGAGATCGCCACCCTGCTCGAAGACGCGAACTCCTTCGTTGATGTGCACGTCACCTACGACGGGTCTTCCACTCTCGCCACTCAAATTGCCGCTGGCGCCCCCGCCGACGTGTTTGCGAGCGCCGACCAGCAGAACCTTCAGCCGCTCGCCGACGCCGGGCTCACCGGCGCGGCCACCGTGTTCGCTGGCAACACCCTCCGCATTGCGGTCGCCCCCGGCAACCCGCTGCAGATCGAGACTTTAGAAGATCTGGCCCGCTCCGGCGTGATCACCGTGCTGTGCGCGGCGCAGGTGCCGTGCGGCGCGGCATCCGCTGCCCTGCTCGCCAACGCCGGAGTCACGCTCACGCCCGCGAGCGAAGAGCAAAATGTGACGGCTGTCGTCACCAAAATCGCCAGCGGCGAAGCGGATGCCGGCCTCGTCTACGCGACGGATGTCGCCGCCAACCCCGGGCGCATCGACGGCCTGACCCCGGCCGGAGCCGATGCAGTCATCGGGCGCTATCCGATCGCGGTCGTGGAAGGCAGCGCACACATCGAGGAGGCTCAGGCTTTCGTCGACCTTGTGCTCTCGCCTGCGGGGCAGTCTGTGCTCGCCGCCCACGGATTTCTCGCTCCGTGAGCCTCCTCTTTCGACCGGCCCCGGGCCCGGAAAGTAATGCTCCGACACGTCACGCACCGGTGTCCGTGCTCGGCGCACAGGCGGCGGTCGGCATGATCCCGCGCGTTCTCTACCTGCCCGCGAGCATCGGCCTCGGACTGCTGGTGCTGCCGCTCGCCGGCTTGCTGCTCAGGGTCGACTGGCCAGGCCTCCCGGCTCTGCTCCTCTCGCCGGAAGCGCTGCAGCCGCTGGGGCTGTCGCTCGCGACGGCATCCGTTTCGACGCTGCTTTGTCTACTGTTCGGCGTGCCGCTCGCCGTCGTCATCGCCCGATCGCAGCCGCGCGTGGCGGGCCTGCTGCGCGCGCTTGTGACCGTGCCGCTCGTGCTGCCGCCGCTGGTCGGCGGCATCGCGCTGCTTTCCCTGCTCGGACGTGGGGGTGTGCTCGGCAGCACCCTCGAACTGGTCGGGCTGCGCATTCCGTTCACGACCGCGGCCGTCGTCCTGGCGCAGACCTTCGTGGCCCTGCCGTTCCTCGTGATCGCCGTCGAGGGCGCGCTGCGCACCGCCGGCACCCGCTTCGAACGGGTCGCTGCAACCCTCGGCGCCCATCGTGGCACCGTCTTCGCCCGCATCACCCTGCCGCTCGTAGGCCCCGGGCTGCTCGCAGGTACCGTTTTGAGCTTTGCCCGCGCGCTCGGCGAGTTCGGCGCGACGGCCCTGTTCGCCGGCAACCAGGCCGGAGTCACCCGCACCATGCCCCTCGCCATCTACACCGCCTTCAACGGCTCGGGCGTGACGACCGACCAGGCCGTCGCCCTGTCGCTGCTGCTGATCGCGGTCGCCGTGATTATTCTTGTGCTGGTTGGCACCCGCCGCGCGAGCGTGCTCTCATGACCATCCTGAAAACGGATGCCCGCTGCCGCGCCAACGCCACCGCCCCGCAGAGCGCGATCCACTCTTCTACCGCGAGCAGACCGACGGACTCCGTGCGCGGGTTCACCTGCCCGTGGCTACCGGGCCTCGCCAACGGCCCGACCCGGAGCCCGCTCTCATGACCCCCGCCCTCTGGAAATCCGCCGCCAACGACCTCCTCGCCGCCAACCTTCAGCTCACCCGCGGCTCGTTCACGCTCGACGTTCAGCTCGCTCTCGCACCGGGCGACGTGCTCGCCCTGCTTGGCCCGAATGGCGCAGGCAAGTCGACCGTACTCGAACTGCTCGCCGGCCTCGCCACACCCGACTCCGGAACCGTCACGATCGACGGTGCAGTCCTCACCGCGCCCGGCCGATTCGTGACGGCGGAAAACAGGGCCATCGGGCTCCTCGGGCAGGAGCCTCTGCTCTTTCCGCACCTCAGCGCTCGCAACAATATTGCTTTCGCCCTGCGCGTCGGCGAAGCGCACCTGAACGCCGCCGAGTCCCGAAAACAGGCCGACCGCTGGCTCAACCGCGTCGGTCTGCACAGCTTCGGCGAGAGCAAACCCGGTTCCCTCTCCGGCGGGCAGCAGCAGCGCGTGGCCCTCGCCCGCGCGCTCGCTGCCGGCCCACGCCTGCTATTGCTCGATGAGCCGATGGCCACCCTCGACGCCGAAACCGCGCCGCTCATGCGCCAACTCATCCGCGAGCAGCTTGCCGACACCAGCACGAGCGCCATCATCGTCACCCACGACATCGTCGACGCGGTCGTGCTCGCGAATCGCGTCGCCGTGCTGCACGACGGCACGCTCATCGACGAGGGCACGACCGCCGCGGTGCTCGCCGCCCCGCGCAACCCGTTCGTCGCAGCCCTCGCCGGCGTCAACCTTGTCGTCGGCACCACGCAGAACGGGGCGGTCGTCGCCCCCGACGGCCGCGTCTTCTGGGTGCGGCCAGCGGATGCCGGCGACCTCGCCTCGGTCGGCCCCACGCCCGCTTCACCCGCCACACCGCTGGCCGTCGATGCCCCCGCCGGTCTCGACTCCGAAGCCCCGGTCGTCCCAATCCAAGCTACTGCCACCTTCGGCACCCAGGCCTCAGATGCCGCCCGGGCGCCGAGTCCGCAGAACGCGCCCGCCGCGGCCGTCTTTCGACCGGCATCCGTTGTCGTGCAGATGGATCGCCCGCGACACGCGAGCCCACGCAACGTCTGGTCCGCCCGCGTGACCGGCATCGAGCCGGGCAGCGGCGGCGTGCGCCTGCGCACGAGCGGCGATCCCGAGGTCATCGCCGAACTCACCCCCGCCGCGGTCGCCGACCTCGGGCTGCAGCTCGGCTCGACCGTTTGGCTTTCGGTCAAAGCCACCGAAGTGAGCGCCTACCGCCGCTAAGCTCGGATGCGGGGCACGTCGATGGGGGCAGGGGGATGCTGATGCCGGCACTACGGGTGACCGATTCCGTGCTCGAGGGCCTGACTGCAACGCTGTCCGGAGCGACGGCACAGCTAAGTTTTTCTGACTGGACTTTTCGCTGGCCAGAGGGCGCAGTGCAGAGCGATTCGGTCGCGGCAGCCTTGCGCGATGCGACCTCGCAACAGACCGAACGAGCCGACCTGGCCGGGCTGGTCCTGACCGCCCTCGGCGAATTTCCCAGTACCGTGGCCGAAAAATTCCGCGCGACCGATTCCACCCTCGGCCGAAAGCTGAACTGACCATGTGGACCGCCGCCAATCCGGGGTTGGGCGAGCCGAACGAAATTCTGTCCGAGGCCAGGCTGCGCTCCGGCAAAGCGGATGCCCTCCGCACCCTGCAAATACAGCTGACCGGCGCGCAATCCCAGGCTCAATCCACCGAGTGGACTGCGGTCTCCCGCGACGCCTTCGTTTTGCGCCTCGAGGCCCTGGTCCCCGAGATCGATCTACTGATTCGCGGGCTGGACGCGCAGGCAGCAGCCCTGGAGACGTACTCCGTCACAGTTGACGAGATTCAGGGCGACCAGCGCCTGCTCGAAGCGCAGCGGACCACCGCGGACGGCGACCTCTACGACCTGCAGTGGAGGCGCACCGACTTCACGATGCAGAGCAACCTTTTCGCAATATCCACTGCTGATCGAGATGCACGCCGGGAGGAAGCGTTCGAGAAGGTCACGGCGCGGATCGCCGCCATCGATTCGTTGTGGCAGGAGTTGTCGACGCGGCGCAGTGCCGCCGATGCCGCCTGTGTGAGCGACCTCGGGTCCGAGCAGGTGCTCGGCGCGACCGCCTGGTTCGGCTCGAACGCGGCGACCCGGGCGTCTGTCGACGACCTGATCGCCCGAGTGAATGCCCTGTCGGCGACCGATCTGGCCGTGTTGATCGCCACAGATCCGGGTCTGCTCAAGCGGATGCTGGGCACCACCCCCGAGACCGTTTCCGAACGCTGGGAGCAGCTGGCCGAACCGGCCCGGCTCGCCCTCATCGCCGGCGCTCCAGCGCTGCTTGGATCGTTGAACGGCCTGCCGGCGCTCGCCCGTATTGCCGCCAACCGGCTCAATGCCGGTACTCGTATTGCCCAGATCGACGCCGAATCCGCCACGGTCCTGGACTCGCTGAAGTCCGTTGAGGGGTATTTCGAGGCCATGGCCAAGCTGAAAGAACTTGAGCTGGAGCGCGAGTACTTGCAGGCTGCGGAGCACGGGCTGATCCAGCTGTACCTCTACGACCGTGACGGGTCGCGGATCGTGGAAATGCTGGGAACGCCGTCGTTCGAGACACGCCACCGCATCACCTATGTCCCCGGTACCATGAGCAATATGGGCATGTTTTACGACGGCTCGGTTCAACGACTGTCTCAGTGGTTCGTCGTCAGTCATCCTGACACCGTCGCGTTCGTCTACAAGGACGGGCTTTTTCCAGGAGACTCGGACGGCCCCTTGGGAGGCAAAATCGGCTACTTCGGTGAGTCGGCATTGCGGACGCCGGTGGGAATAGCGGATGCGAATTCCGCAGCTTTCACCGAACGGACCGGCCCGATTCTTGCTGATTTCGAGACGGGTCTGAACTTCGACCACTTGCTCGCTGACGCCACATCGACAGCCATCGGTCATAGCTGGGGGCTTGCCAACATCACCTCGGCAGAAGTCGCCGGAGCCCACTACGACTCGGTTGTCTCGTTGTCCGGAGCATGGATGCCCAAAGACTGGACGCCTAGCCCCAGGACCACTTACACCGATTTTTCGTATCAGGATATTTTGCAGTCGGCACAAGACCTTGGTGTCGTCGGCGACGGGAACAACCCTCGCTCGAGTGAAGCCTTTCACGCCGAGCCCTACTATCAGGGACCGAAGCCCTTGTATTCGGTGGATGGGAACGGGACCTTTACAGTGAACCCGAGCGTGCCGATGGATAACCACAACCTCGTCGCAACCGACGACGTGAACAATCGAGAGGTCCTCAGAGATCTTCAGGAGCTGATCTACGAATGATTGCGCAGGGAAAAATGGCGGCTTTTATCGGAATGATCGCTCTCTCTGTTGGGCTTGCAGCATGTGCGCCGAATCAGGGAAGTGAGACGACCATGGATCTACAAACAGCTAAGGGAATCGCGATGGCGATGGAGGACGAGACGGCTGCACTCGTTCCTCCCGAGAATGTGGGCGACCAGTCCCAGTTGCAGATGACGTATTTGTTCGGCTGCGCGGATGGCCGGTTGTCGTGGCCTGGTCTAACGACGGTCACTCTGACCGGTGATGTTGATGCGGAGGCCCTGATCGAAGTCATCGCCTCTGCCTGGGAGCAGAAAGACGGTGTTGTCGTGAAGAGGCTCACGACCAGGCAGGGGGCGCCGCGTGTGGATATGACCGGCACTCAGGGAGACTCCTACAGCGCGGCGATCTGGGCTCCCGGCACCGAACTGAAAATCGACTCGTTTTCGCCGTGTTTTGAGTTGGAGGGCGGTACGAAGCCCGGCATGAAGTACTGAGCAGGAGCCAACTCCAACAAGGGCCTGCAGGGAGGAAATGACTAGTGAAATGTCAGCTTATTCCCGCAGTGTTTCGAGCTGGAAGACAGGCGGTATCCGTCGGCTAAATACTTATTACAACAGCATCACGGCGTAGCGCGGGAGTACGGTGGCAGAACCGACCAAGGAGATTTATGACCCCGTCTGAATTGCTGATCGAAGAATTCACCCGCATCCAGGGCACCGTGCGCAAGACCCTCAAGGGTGCGTCCGTCGCCACACTGACTTTTCGAGCGGATGCTGACACCAACACCATCGCCTGGCTCACCTGGCACCTGTCCCGCGTGCAGGACGACCACCTCGCCGACCTCGCGGGCACCGCGCAGGTGTACACCGGCCAGGGCTGGGTCGAACGATTCGACCTTCCGTTCGGGCCGACGGCCACCGGCTATGGACACACCTCGGCCGATGTCGCGGCCGTTCGCGCCGACGCCGAGCTGCTCGGCGGCTACTACGACGCCGTGCACACCGCGACCGTGGCATACCTGGGCACCCTCGCCGAGGCCGATCTCGACCGGGTCATCGACGATTCCTGGACCCCCGCGGTCACCGTCGGCGTGCGCCTCGCGAGCGTGCTCTCCGACGACCTGCAGCACGCCGGCCAGGCCGCCTTCGTGCGAGGCCTGGCCGACCGCGCTGCCGGTTAGCGTTTGCTGGCTGTCTGAGAAAGCCGGCCCCGTGAATCAGGGAACCTTGGCGGAGAATGGGGGATTCGAACCCCGCGAATGCGTGTCGTGCGTCACCCGACACGCTGCGTTGGTACTTGCGGAGAATGGGGGATTCGAACCCTGCGAATGGGTGTTGTGCGTCACCCGACACGCTGCGTTGGTACTTGCGGAGAAT
>NZ_PJJK01000080.1:15389-32044 GCF_002929785.1 Cryobacterium sp. Y62
GTGCGTCACCCGACACGCTGCGTTGGTACTTGCGGAGAATGGGGGATTCGAACCCCGCGAATGGGTGTCGTGCGTCACCCGACACGCTGCGTTGGTACTTGCGGAGAATGGGGGATTCGAACCCCCGAGGGCTTTCACCCAACACGCTTTCCAAGCGTGCGCCATAGGCCACTAGGCGAATTCTCCTGGCCGCCGTTTCAATAAAGCAACGGCACCACAGAATCTTACCTGTTCCCAGCAGATGCTGCCGCCACCTTCGGTTGGTGCAGTCTCGTCGCGTGCCCTAAACTGAGGGTCGGCTCCTCGCGTGGCGCCATCTCGGCCAATTCCCCCAGGACGGAAACGTAGCAAGGGTAACCGGGCTCTGGCGGGTGCGCGAGGAGTCTTTTCTATGCCCACACGGCCGCGAAAGCGGGTAAACGGTTGCTTCGGTACCTGCGTGGCAACCTCTTTCGCGCGCAGATCGTATGAATTCTTGGCCCCCATTGGGCCGATCATGCAAAAAGCGGGACCTTTGGCACTGAGCTTTGCCTTTATGGCTCCATAGGATTGAAGTAGCGCGGCTATGTCGCCGTGCCACGATGCGGAGGACCGATGATCAACGAATCCGGCACCATGACCTGGCCCTCGCGCGCGCCTGCACCGCTCAGCGCTGAGGCGCTGAGCAGTATCGACGCCTGGTGGCGGGCCGCGAACTACCTCACCGTCGGCCAGATCTACCTGCTCGACGACGCCCTGCTCACCGAGCCGCTCACCCTCGAGCATGTCAAGCCGCGCCTGCTTGGCCATTGGGGCACAACGCCCGGCCTCAACTTTCTCTACGCGCACCTGAACCGCGCCATCCAGGAGCGCAGCCAGAGCACCATCTACATCACCGGCCCCGGTCACGGTGGCCCCGGAATGGTCGCCAACGCCTATCTTGACGGCACCTACACCGAGGTCTACGCCGACATCGAGCAGAACGCCACCGGTGTGCAGAAGCTGTTTCGCCAGTTCTCCTTTCCCGGCGGAATCCCCAGCCACGCCTCGCCCGAGCTGCCCGGGTCCATCCACGAAGGCGGTGAACTCGGCTACGCCCTCAGCCACGCCTACGGGGCCGCGTTCGACAACCCCAACCTGCTCGTGGCGGCGGTGGTCGGCGACGGCGAGGCTGAAACTGGCCCGCTCGCCACCAGCTGGCACTCCAACAAGTTCCTCGATCCGCTGCAGGACGGCGTCGTGCTGCCTATTTTGCACCTCAACGGTTACAAGATCGCCAACCCCACCGTGCTCGCCCGCATTCCCGAGGACGAGCTTCTCGACCTCATGCGCGGCTACGGTCACACTCCTTACATCGTCTCCGGTGGCTTTGACGGCGAAGACCCGATGCTCGTGCACGCGCGCATGGCCGCGACCCTCGACCTGGTGCTCAACCAGATCGCCGAGATCAAGGCAGCAGCTGCTCAGGCCGACCAAAACAACGAGGATTTCGCCCGTCCGCGCTGGCCCATGATCATCCTCCGCACCCCCAAGGGCTGGACTTGCCCCGCCGTCATCGATGGCGTGCAGGTCGAAAACACCTGGCGCGCGCACCAGGTTCCACTGGCCAACGCCCGCGACACCCCGGCGCACACGGCCCTGCTCGAAGAGTGGATGCTGTCCTACCGTCCCGCAGAACTGTTTGACCAAAACGGTGCTCCCGTGGAACAGATTCGCGCCCTGGCCCCTCAAGGCGACCTGCGCATGAGCGCCAACCCGGTCGCCAACGGCGGACTCCTCCGCAAGGATCTGCGCCTGCCCGACTTTCGCGATTTCGCCGTGGACGTGCCGGAGCCGGGCGCAACGCTCAATGAGGCGACGCGCGTGCTGGGCGGCTACCTGGCTGAGGTCATCCGCTTAAACCCGGACAACTTTCGCATCTTCGGGCCGGATGAAACCGCCTCGAACCGGCTAGCTCCGGCGGTCTACGAGGCGACGGACAAGCAGTGGAACGCCGAGCTTCGGCCCTGCGACACCAATCTCGCCCGGGCCGGCCGCGTCATGGAGATGCTGAGCGAACACCAGTGCCAGGGCTGGCTTGAGGGCTACTTGTTGACCGGGCGGCACGGGCTGTTCAACTGCTACGAGGCGTTCATTCACATCGTCGATTCGATGTTCAACCAGCACGCCAAGTGGCTCAAAGTGACCGCCGAGATCCCGTGGCGGGCGCCGATCGCGAGCCTGAACTACCTGCTGAGCTCGCACGTCTGGCGGCAGGATCACAACGGGTTCAGCCACCAGGATCCCGGATTCATCGACCACGTCGTCAACAAGAGCGCCGACGTCGTGCGGGTTTACCTGCCCTTCGACACGAACACGCTGCTCTCCACCTACGACCACTGCTTGCGCAGCGTCAACTATGTCAACGTCGTCGTGGCCGGCAAGCAGCCGGCGCCGAACCTACTCACCATGGAGGAGGCCGTTGCACACTGCACCCGGGGCCTCGGAATCTTTGACTGGGCCGGAACCGAAATCGCCGGTCAGGAGCCCGATGTCGTGCTCGCCGCCGCCGGTGATGTGCCGACGCTCGAGGTGCTCGCCGCCGCCAAGATTCTGCGTGAGAACCTGCCAGATCTCTGCGTGCGGGTCGTGAACGTCGTCGACCTGATGCGGCTGCAGTCGGCGGATGACCACCCGCACGGCCTGAGCGACAGCGCCTTCGACGCCGTTTTCACACCCGACAAGCCGATCATTTTCGCCTATCACGGGTATCCGTGGCTGATCCATCGGCTCACCTACAAGCGCCACGGCCACGACAACCTGCACGCCCGCGGCTACAAGGAGATCGGCACCACGACGACTCCGTTCGACATGGTCATGCTCAACGACCTCGACCGTTATCACCTCGTCATGGACGTCATTGACCGCACCCCCGGTCTCGCCGCGCGTGCCGGCCTCCTCCGACAGCGGATGCAAGACGCCCGCCTGACCGCGCGCCAATATACCCGAGACCACGGCGAAGACCTGCCCGCCATCACCGACTGGTCTTGGTCTTCCCGAGCGGATGCCGCCCCCCGCGCCACCTCGACCGGTAGTGACAATGTCTAACCCAACACGACCGCCATCGACCAACCCAAACTCGGTATAGCGTGGATCACGACTTACCTCTATGATCTCGCCGGCGCACTCCCAATTTGAATAAGCTTGAATGGACACCGTGGCTCGAAGCATCTATATCACCAGCGCAGAAGGCAATACCGGCAAGTCGACGATCGCGCTCGGCGTTCTCGACACGCTCACCCATCTCGTGGAGCGGGTCGGTGTGTTCCGCCCGGTCGCCCGCACCGCAACCGAGCCCGACTATGTCGTCGAGCTTCTTCTTCGACACCTGCATGCGAACGCCGGCCCCGGCGCCGCCGCCGGACAAACCTACGAGCAGAGCATCGGTGTCAGTTACGACGACGTCAACACCGATCCAGACGCCGCACTGGCCCGCATCGTTGCGCGGTACAAAGCAATCGAGGCCAACTGTGACACCGTCGTCGTCATCGGCAGCGATTACACCGACGTCGGCAGCCCCACCGAACTCGCCTTCAACGCGCGCATCGCGGCAAACCTCGGCGCTCCCGTGCTGCTCGTGCTCGGTGGCCGAATCGGCCCGGGCGAGGGCGAACGTCTTGGTCAGAGCGACGCCCGCTCCTGCACGGACATCGCCCAGCAGACCGACGTGGCGCTGGCGGAATTGCGCGACGAACACGCATCCGTTTTGGCGATCATCATCAATCGGGCCGACGAGAATGCGCTGCCGGCCATCATTGACGCGGTGCGGGTCACCACCAATGCCCAGCCGGCGCGGTCCGGCGGAGCTTTCGGCGTGCCGATCTGGGCTATTCCCGAAGACCCATACCTTGTCGCGCCGAGCATGCAGAGCATCATGGAGGCCACCGAGGGAACCCTGATCAAGGGCGACCCTGCCCTGCTGGCTCGCGAGGCGCTCGGCGTCGTCGTGGCCGCGATGTCGATGGTCAACGTGCTGCCGCGCCTGATTCAGGGCGCCGTCGTCGTCGTGCCGGGCGACCGGGAAGACGTACTGCTCGCCGTGCTGCTGGCCAACGCCTCCGCAACCTTCCCGTCGATCGCCGGCATCGTGCTCAATGGCGGCTTCGAGCTGCCCGAGGCGATCCAACAGTTGGTGGAGGGTCTCGCTCCCTCGCTGCCGATCATCAGAACATCACTCGGCTCCTACGACACGACCATGCGCATCACGCGCGCTCGCGGACGTCTCGCGGCCGACTCGCAGCGTAAGCATGACACCGCACTGGCGTTGTTCGAGACTCACGTCGACGCATCCGCTTTGCTCGACCGGCTCGATGTGAGCCGGGCCGAGGTCGTCACGCCGCTCATGTTCGAGTACGCCCTGCTCGAGCGCGCGCGCCAGAACCGCCAGCACATCGTGCTGCCCGAGGGTGAGGATGACCGTGTGCTGCGCGCCGCCGCCACCCTGCTGGCCCGCGATGTCGTCGAGCTGACCATTCTCGGCGAGGAATTCGAGGTGCGTTCGCGCGCGATCGGCCTCGGCCTCGACATTTCCAAAGCCCACGTCGTGAGCCCGTACGACGATCTGCTGCGAATCAAGTTCGCCCACGAATATATGCAGTTGCGAGCACATAAGGGAATCACGCTCGACCAAGCCAATGAAACCGTCACCGATGTGAGCTATTTCGGCACAATGATGGTGCAGCTGGGCCTCGCCGACGGTATGGTTTCCGGTGCAACGCACACGACCGCGCACACCATTCGTCCAAGCTTCGAGATCATCAAGACTCAAGCCGGTGTTGGAGTGGTGTCAAGCGTGTTCCTGATGGCGCTCGCCGACCGCGTGTTGGTCTACGGCGACTGCGCTGTTATTCCGGTACCGACAGCCGAGCAGCTCGCCGACATTGCCATTTCGGCCGCGGTGACGGCCGTGCAGTTCGGCATCGAGCCGCGCATCGCCATGCTGTCATACTCCACCGGAACCTCTGGCGAGGGCGCCGACGTCCAAAAGGTGCGCACCGCCACCGCCCTCGTGCGTGAGCGCCAGCCCGACCTGCTGGTCGAGGGTCCGATTCAATACGATGCAGCAGCGGATGCCGCGGTCGCGGCCACCAAGATACCCGGTTCCAACGTGGCTGGCCGCGCCACGGTGTTCATCTTTCCCGATCTCAACACCGGCAATAACACCTACAAGGCGGTACAGCGCAGCGCGGGAGCCGTCGCGATCGGACCGGTGCTGCAGGGTCTGCGCAAGGCGATAAACGACCTGTCGCGCGGAGCCCTCGTGCAGGACATCGTGAACACTGTGGCGATTACCGCCATCCAGGCGGCCGGACTGACGGATGCCGCCGCCCTGGCGGCCGTAGTGGATGCGACGCCGGCCGGAGCCATCCGATGACCGCTGTTCTGGTCGTTAACTCGGGGTCGAGCTCCTTCAAATATCAGCTGATCGAGATGGACACCGAGACCACCCTCGCGAGCGGTTTGGTCGAACGTATCGGCGAGCTCATGGGGCACTCGTCTCATTCGGTAACCGGCATAGACGACGCCGACGGCGCCAAGACCTGGCAGGAACTGCCCATTCCCGACCACACGGCGGGCTTCGCTGTCATGCTCGAGGCCTTTCACTCGCACGGCCCCTCGCTCAGCACCCATGCGCCGGTCGCGGTCGGCCACCGGGTCGTGCACGGCGGGGCTCGTTTTCACGAGCCGACACTCGTGACACCGCAGGTTGAACGCGACATCGACGAGCTCTCCGGGCTCGCGCCGCTGCACAACCCGGGCGCGCTGCAGGGCATCGTGGCCGCTGAGATCGCCTTTCCTTCGGTGTCGCACGTGGCCATCTTCGACACAGCCTTTCACCAGACCCTTCCGCCAGAGGCGTTCACCTACGCGATCAACGTGGACCTGGCCGAGCGGTTCCGCATTCGTCGCTACGGGTTTCACGGTACGAGCCACAGCTTCGTCTCGCGTGCCGCCGCGGAATTCGTCGAGCGTCCGCTGGCTGACCTGAACCAGATTGTGCTGCACCTCGGCAACGGCGCATCGGTGTGTGCGGTGCGCGGCGGCCGATCGGTGGAGACGAGCATGGGCATGACCCCGCTCGAGGGTCTCGTCATGGGCACCCGTTCGGGCGACATCGACCCGGGCGTGCTGTTTCACCTGCACCGTCGAGCCGGTCTCGACATGGACGAGCTCGACACCCTGCTGAACCGCGGAAGCGGGCTGATCGGCCTCACCGGTCGCGGCGACATGCGCGACGTGATCGTGGCGGCGGAGTCCGGTGATGGTCCGTCCCAGCTCGCCATTGACGTCTATGTGCATCGGCTCAAGCACTACGTGGGTGCCTACTTCGCCCAGCTGGGTCGGGTCGACGTGGTCACGTTCACGGCGGGAGTTGGCGAGAACGACCCCATGGTGCGTGCTCGCGCGGTCGGTGAACTCGAGGCGTTCGGAATCCGGATCGATCCGGAGCGCAACGCCGCTGCGGATCGAGGTGCGCGGCGTATCTCGGCCGACGATTCTGCGGTCACCGTTCTCGTCATCCCCACCAACGAAGAAATGGAAATAGCCCGCCAGACCCTGGCTACGGTGCGCTAGCTCGCGGCTGCCGCGAGCTAGCGGCGCCCACGCCGGCCTCGGCGTGCGCTCGGTGCCGTGTACGGCAGCAGACTGAGCGACACGAGCACGCTCAGAGCCGTGCAGGTATGACCGTCTGCATCAAGTTGTTTATGAGCCAGGTCACGATCAGCAGAAAGCAGAGAAATGTCACTGCGCTCAGGCCGATTTGACGCTGAACTGGGCCTAAGCGCGCGCGATCTTCGCACTCAAGCACGCCCGGCCGCGCACGTCATTCGTGGGTGCGGGGGTCTTGACATTCAGGCGCACGCCTGCGGGCGGGCGAGTGTCGGTGCGGGCAAGTACCATTAGAGCGTGGTTACCGCCCTGTATCGCCGCTACCGGCCAGAGACCTTTGCCGAGATGATCGGCCAGTCCCAAGTGACTGATCCGCTGATGACGGCGCTTCGCACCAATCGGGTGAATCACGCCTATCTGTTCAGTGGCCCGCGCGGCTGTGGCAAGACCACGAGCGCGCGCATCCTGGCCCGCTGCCTGAACTGTGCCGAGGGCCCCACCGACACTCCGTGCGGCGTCTGCCCGAGCTGCGTCGAGCTCGCCCGCGACGGCGGGGGGTCGCTCGACGTCGTTGAAATCGACGCGGCGAGCCACAACGGTGTCGACGATGCCCGCGACATTCGCGAGCGCGCCATCTTCGCGCCCGCTCGCGACCGCTACAAGATCTTCATCCTCGACGAGGCGCACATGGTGACGCCGCAGGGCTTCAATGCACTGCTCAAGATCGTCGAAGAGCCGCCGGAACACGTGAAGTTCATCTTCGCGACGACCGAACCCGAAAAGGTGATCGGCACCATCCGTTCGCGTACCCATCACTATCCGTTCCGGCTGGTGCCGCCGGGTCCGATGCTCGAATACGTGCAGCAGATGTGTGACGTCGAGAAGATGGTCGTCGCTCCCGGCGTGCTGCCGCTCGTCGTGCGTGCCGGCGGAGGTTCGCCGCGCGACACCCTGTCGCTGCTCGACCAGCTCATGGCCGGGGCCGACGGGCAGTCCATCGAGTACGAACGCGCTGTCGCCCTGCTCGGATACACGAGCGCCTCGCTGCTCGACGAAGCCGTCGACGCCATCGGAGCTCGCGATTCCGCTGCCGCGTTCGACGCCGTCGACCGGGTCATTCAAACCGGGCAAGATCCGCGCCGGTTTGTTGAAGACCTCCTGGAACGGATGCGAGACCTCATCATCGTCGCGGCCACGAGCGTCGCGGGAGCTGCAGCGGTGCTGCGCGGGGTACCGCAGGACGAGCTGGAGCGCATGAGCGTGCAGGCATCCGCTTTCGGACCGGCCGAACTCTCGCGCACCGCCGACATTCTCAACGCCGCGCTCACCGAAATGAGCGGGGCCACCTCGCCGCGCCTGCACCTCGAACTCATGATCGCACGCGCCCTGATTCCCGCGACCGATGACACGACGCGCGGCGCGCTCGCCCGAGTCGAGCGGCTCGAGCGTCGCATCGGAGTCGACGGAGTCGGAGCGGTCGCTGCGGTGGCGCCTATTACTGCAATCGTCGCCCCCGTTGCAGCTGCTGTGCCCGCTGCTACTGCTGTGCCCGTTTCGACTGCTGGGCCTGTTTCGACTGCTGGGCCTGTTGTAGCGCCGGTGTCGGTACGACCGGCGGCGGTTCCCGGCGCTCCCGTCACGCTTCAGCAGCTCAAAGATGCCTGGCCCGAAATTGTCGAAGTCGTCAAGAACGAGAAGACCACCGCGTGGCTGGTCGTCTACACCGCGCACGTGCTCAGCCTGAACGGTGACGTGCTCGCTCTGTCGTTCCCGAGCCAGGCCGACGTCGACAGTTTCAAGCAGCAGAAGGTTCCCGGAATGGGAACGAGCGACTTTCTGCGCACCGCGATCGTCGCCGTACTCGGACTTCAGGTCAAGTTCATCGCGCGTGTCGATTCCGGCCGCGAAACATCCTCGCCGAGTGCATCGTCCGGCGGCTCGACGGCCGTCGCCGCGGAGCCTGCGCCAGCCGCACTCACGCGTGATCCGACCCCGTCGCCACTCGCTGGAGCCGACTCTGATTCGCGCGCCTCGACGGCCGCGACCGTGCCGACACCCGACGCGACAGCGTCGGCCTCGTTGCCCGCAGTAGTGTCGGCCTCGTTGCCCGCGCCGACGTCGGCAATTTCCGCGGCGGCGTCAGCACCCTCTGCGTCTGCGACCGCGCCGACCACGTCGGTGTCTCCCGCGTCTGTGCCTTCGTCACGGGCCACCGCTACAGTACGGGCGACCGCGGCCCCCGCCACAACGGCAGGAGCCTCGTCCGTGGCTGCCTCGACCAGCGGATGGGCCACCGTCGCCATCCCCGGCTCGCCCAACGGTCCGGTACTAACCATTGTCGAAGACGACACAACGCATACCGTGTCTCCCGGCATGTCCGTTGCATCTACAGCGAACGACCAGGCAGCCCCCGATTCTCCGTCGCCCGTTCGAGCGCAGTCCGTTCGCACCCCGGAGGCCCCCGGGGGAGTGTCACCCGACGGCTCCGTGCCCGCGACTGCTTTCGCATCGCGATCTCGCGACGACGAACCCCCGTTCGATGACGTACCCCCGCCGTTCGACGACGACGTTCCCCCCGAAGTGGACGCACCCGTCGAGGAACGCGTGCCAGATTACGGGACGCACGCTGAGGCATCCGCTTCGCAGCAGAGTAGTCACGCAAACGGTCAAGAGCAGCAGAACGCGCACTCCCCTTACGAACAGACTTCTGGCCAGCAGACTTCTGGCCAGTCGACGCCGAGCCAGCCGACTTCGAGCCAGCCGAACGTTCAGCAGCCGGCACAGCGCCAACGCCCGAACTCGTCCGGCCAGCGCGGAGCTGCGAAAGACCCGTCCCGCGCGCCGTCTTTCGCTGAGAAGCAGCGCTATGGCGAGGCCGTGGTGCGCGAGATCCTGGGCGCGACCTTCATCGAAGAACAGCCGTACACCGCGGCACCCCGAACCAGAAACGACTACTAGATCATGTATGAAGGCATTGTTCAGGAATTGATCGACGAGCTCGGCCAGCTTCCCGGAATCGGACCGAAGTCGGCGCAGCGTATCGCGTTCCACATTCTGCAAACCGAGAAGTTCGACGTGACTCGGCTCGCGAACGTACTGCTCGAGGTGCGCGACAAGGTACGGTTCTGCGACATCTGCGGCAACGTGTCTGAGCAGCCGACCTGCCTGATCTGCCGCGACCCGCGCCGCAATCCCTCGTCGATCTGCGTGGTCGAAGAGGCCAAGGACGTCGTCGCGATCGAACGCACCCGCGAGTTCAAGGGCCTCTACCACGTGCTCGGCGGAGCCATCAGCCCGATCGATGGCGTCGGCCCCGACGATCTGCGCATTCGCCAACTCATGCAACGCCTCGCGGACAACACCGTGCAAGAGGTCATTATTGCCACCGACCCAAACCTGGAGGGGGAGGCGACTGCCACCTACCTCTCGCGTCTGTTGACGACGCTCGAGATCAAGGTAACGCGTCTCGCCTCTGGCCTGCCCGTCGGCGGCGACCTGGAATACGCCGACGAGGTCACTCTCGGCCGCGCCTTCGAAGGTCGCCGCGAGGTCACGCACTAGTTAGTCGCCGCTCCACACCTGCTCCGCCCCGCACGTGCTCCGCCCCGCACGTGCTCCGCACCGCACGTGCTCCGCACCTGCCCCGCACCTGCTCCGCCCCGCACGTGCTCCGCACCGCACGTGCTCCGCACCTGCCCCGCACCTGCTCCGCGCCGCGCTGCCCCGCCTCGCCCGCCCGCGCATCCGCCGAACGCCGCCGCACAGTGTCACATGGCACCCACGCGCAAGCACCAGCATTTAGAATGGGAACTTGGACGCAGCCCGCAGACAGGCCTGCGAACCCCCCATCTCAGGAGTCACATGAGCTTGATCGTGCAGAAGTTCGGCGGATCATCCGTCGCCGATGCCGAAAGTATCAAGCGGGTCGCCAAGCGCATTGTAGACACTCGCAAGGCCGGCAACGAGGTCGTCGTCGCCGTCTCGGCGATGGGCGACAGCACCGACGAGCTACTCGACCTCGCCCACCAGGTCACGCCGTTGCCCGCCCCGCGCGAGCTCGACATGTTGCTGACTGCGGGCGAACGCATCTCCATGGCGCTGCTCGCGATGGCAATCAAGAGCCTCGGCTACGACGCCCGCTCCTTCACCGGCAGCCAGGCTGGCATGATCACCGACGCGAGCCACGGCTCGGCCCGCATCGTTGACGTTACGCCCGGGCGCATCCGTGATGCTCTCGATGAGGGTGCCGTCGCGATCGTCGCCGGGTTCCAGGGCTTCAATCGCGACACCAAAGACATCACCACCCTCGGGCGCGGCGGATCCGACACCACGGCCGTCGCACTGGCTGCGGCTCTCGGCGCCGCCATTTGCGAGATTTACACGGATGTCGATGGCGTCTTCACCGCGGATCCGCGCGTCGTGCCCAAGGCTCGCAAGCTCGAGCGGGTCACGAGTGAAGAGATGCTCGAACTCGCAGCCGCTGGAGCCAAAGTTCTGTATATTCGCGCTGTGGAATATGCCCGGCGCCACGGCGTCACGCTGCACGTGCGCTCATCCTTCAACAACAACACCGGCACCGTCGTGTACAACGCTGCAACCGCGCGAGAAAATGGAGAAATTGTGGAAGAGCCCATCATCGCCGGGATCGCCGCCGATCTGAGCGAAGCGAAGGTCACTGTCGTCGGCGTTCCCGACATTCCCGGCAAGGCTGCCTTGATCTTCAAGATCGTGGCCAAGACCAACGCCAACGTCGACATGATCGTACAGAACGTGTCTGCTGCGTCGACCGGACTCACCGACATCTCCTTCACCCTGCCCAAGTCGGAGGGCCAGCAGGTGCTCACGGCCCTCACCAATGAGCGCGACCGCATCGGATTCGCCGGCCTGCAATACGACGACCAGATCGCCAAACTCGCCCTGGTCGGCGGCGGCATGCGCACCAACACGGGTGTCTCGGCGAAACTGTTCGAGGCGCTCTACGAAGCCGGGATCAACATCGAAATGATCTCAACGAGCGAGATCCGCATCTCGGTCGTCACCCGAGCCGACACCATCAACGAAGCCCTCCGCGTGGTACACACCGCGTTCGGGCTCGATGGCGATGCCGAAGCCATCGTGCACGGCGGATCCGGCCGTTAGCTCCGGCACATGCCGCCTCGAGATGTGAGTTTCGCACCCGTTACCGGCCGAAACCGGCCAAGATTCACACCTCGGCGAACGGATGCCCCGCCTCACCACCCGCACCATCTCGTCACCCCACCTTTCGGTGGCTAATTCAGGAAATCGACCCGCAGCCTCCGCTCTGGGCAGCAAATATCGGCAGGATCGCCGGTTTTCCTGAATTAGCCACGGAAGACAGCCTCAACGACGTTAGGAAACACACGTGACCACCTCAGCCAGCACTTCTGCAATCAACATCGGCGTCGTCGGAGCCACCGGACAGGTCGGTGCCGTCGTGCGTCGTCTGCTGGAGGAGCGCGAATTTCCTGTCAAGAGCATTCGCTTTTTCGCGTCGGCACGCTCGGCCGGTACCATCCTCACCTTTCGCGGCGAGCCGATCACGGTCGAAGACGCCTCCGTCGCCGACCCGACCGGAATCGACGTTGCCATCTTCTCGGCCGGCGCCACCCTCTCCAAGGCGCAGGCCCCCCGCTTTGCCGCTGCCGGCGTCACCGTCGTTGACAACTCCTCTGGCTGGCGCATGGATCCGAACGTTCCCCTCGTCGTCAGCGAGGTTAATCCCGAAGCCATCAAGCTCGCCGTCAAGGGCATTATCGCCAACCCGAACTGCACCACCATGGCCGCCATGCCCGTGCTCAAGGTGCTGCACGACGAGGCCGGGCTCAAGCGCCTGATCGTCAGCACTTACCAAGCGGTCTCCGGCAGTGGCCTCGCCGGAGCGTTCGAGCTCGCCAGCCAGGTACGCGTCGCCGCGCAAGACGAGAACCTGTTCCAGCTCGTGCACGACGGCAGCGCCGTCACCCTGCCCGCGCCCACCATTTACGCCCGCCCGATCGCGTTCGACGTGATCCCCCTGGCCGGCAGCATCGTCGACGACGGCCAGTTCGAGACTGACGAAGAGAAGAAGCTGCGCAACGAAAGTCGCAAGATCCTCGGGCTGCCCGAGTTGCTCGTCTCCGGAACCTGCGTGCGCGTGCCGGTCTTCACCGGCCACTCGCTTTCGATCAACGTCGAGTTCGCCAAGCCGATCAGTGTCGCCCGCGCCGAGGAACTGCTCAAGACCGCGCCCGGCGTCGAACTGACCGACATCCCCACCCCGTTGCAGGCAGCCGGGCAGGATGCGAGCTTCGTCGGCCGAATCCGTCAGGACGAAGGCGTAGCGGATGGTCGTGGCCTGGCCCTCTTCATCAGCAACGACAACCTCCGCAAGGGTGCAGCGCTGAACGCCGTGCAGATCGCCGAGCTTATCGCCGCCGACCGCCTCGTGCCCCAGGCCTGACTCCCACAATCACCCGCACCAAGACCCCCAGTTCGGCCCCTTGGGGGTAAGTAGCGTGGGCATTGACTGAGTGGGCCGAAGAAAGTTTTTTGGGGTTGCTGCAGTGCGTCTCCTTCGGCGTGTCCGATATTCGGGCGCTTGTCTTCATCGCTCTGGCCATCGCTCTGGCCATCACCGTGCTGAGCTTCGGCTGGCCCGACTCGCCATCGACTGTATGGCCGTCAATGTAAATGTCGAGCAGATCGAGCCCGAACCATTAGGTGGGTTCTTCGAGGATCTGCGCCTGTAATACCCGAAAACCCGACCTTGTCTCGAATTCAACGAACGGTCGGCCGTGCCGGGTGTCGCCGAAGATTCGCACTCGGTCCGCGTGCTCCGCATCCAGCAATCGGAACTGTTCGAGAGGCTGCGCTGCTCGAATCCCGCCGCGAGGAGCGCACCGTCGACGCCATCTTCAACACCGTTGATTTCAGCGTGGTCGGGTTCAAGCGCGAGTCCAAATCGAACTTCGTCAACCGCGCCCAGCGCGAGCTGTGCACCGGGTGCGGCGGTCATCGCTATGACGGGTGCGCGGTATTGCGGGCTGGATCCCGGCTCGACGATATTCAAGATGTTGTGAAGGTGGCCGTGACGACCCTCGAACCAGACCTGAAAGAAGCGAGCAGCTTTGTCTGCCTGTTTCATGCCAGTCTCGACATGGACACCGGCGTGCACTGCATCGATGCCGGACGTGCACTGTCGCTTGTTCGGGCAGACGCTTCCAGTCGACTCATGGCCACCAGCGGTCGCCCTCTTGGGGCTGAGGTCGAACAGGAACGGATCGAAGAATCCGTGCAGTCGGGGTACGGCGACAGTCTCGTCTCGGTCAGCGACGGTGTTCTTGACCTGTTCGACGGCACACTCGGGGCGCTCGGCAAAGTGGCAGAGATAGTTCGGGCGTCAGTGAGTGTGCAGGCTGCTGTCGACCACATTATGAGCCTGGCCGGCCCGGTGGGTACCCGATGATGTCATTGTCATCGTGGTGAGCCGCACGGAGCGGAGGTCGGGTCGGGAGCATCCGCTTGCAGCGATACACTCGAAAGTGTGAATTCTCAGGAAACTGTCGACGTTGTCCTCATTGGTGGCGGCATCATGAGCGCCACCCTCGGAACGCTCCTCAAGGAGTTGCAGCCCAACTGGCGCATCGAGGTGTACGAGCGCCTCGGCGAACTGGCCCAAGAGAGCTCGAACCCGTGGAACAACGCCGGCACCGGGCATGCCGGGTTGTGTGAACTCAACTATATGCCGCAGGCTGCGGATGGTTCGGTCACCGCAGACAAGGCCGTTGTGATCAACGAGCAGTTCCAGATCAGCCGGCAATTGTGGGCGCATCTCGTTTCTATTGGTGCCTTGCCGGAGCCGAGCAAGTTCATCAACTCCACTCCGCACATGACGTTCGTACACGGCAAGGCCAACGTCGAATACCTGCGCAAGCGTCACGCCGTGCTCGCGGTTGAGCCGCTGTTCGCCGGCATGGAGTTCAGCGACAACGCCTCCAAGATCGGCACCTGGACCCCGCTGCTCACCCGCAAGCGTCCGGCCGGCCAGAAGATCGCCGCTACGCGCATCGCGAGCGGCACCGACGTCGACTTCGGCGCCCTCACCCGGTTCATGTTCGACAACCTCGCGAAGCAGGGGGTCAGCATGCACATGAACGAGCAGGTCGTCGGCCTCAAGCACAAAGCGGATGGCTCGTGGAACCTCAAGCTGCTGCGTCAGGTCGGGCAGACCCGCAGCAACATCAACGCGCGGTTCGTCTTCGTTGGCGCCGGCGGTGGCGCGCTCGCGCTGCTACAGCAGAGCGGAATCCCCGAAATTCAAGGGTTCGGCGGCTTTCCGATCAGCGGGCAGTTTTTGCGCACGACCAACCCCAAGCTCGTTGCCCAGCACCAGGCCAAGGTCTACGGTAAGGCGGCTAAGGGCGCCCCGCCCATGTCGGTGCCGCACCTCGACACCCGCGTGGTCGACGGCGAGATGTCGCTATTGTTCGGCCCATACGCCGGGTTCAGCCCGAAGTTCCTAAAGACCAGCACTTGGTTCGACCTGCCGTTCTCCATTCGCACGCACAACCTCGGCCCGATGCTCGCCGTAGCCCGGCACAACTTCGACCTCATGAAATACCTGATCGGCGAGGTGTTCGCCTCGCGCACGACCAAGCTGAAGGCGCTGCGCGAGTTCATTCCCGCCGCCGTCTCCGGTGACTGGGAACTGATCACGGCCGGCCAGCGCGTGCAGGTCATGAAGAAAGACGCCAAGCTCGGCGGAGTGCTGCAGTTCGGCACCGAAGTCATCACCTCATCCGACGGTTCGATCGCCGGGCTGCTCGGTGCCTCGCCGGGAGCCTCGACGGCCGCGCCGATCATGGTGGACCTGCTGGCGCGCTGCTTCCCGGACCGCATTGAGGGCTGGAAGCCGCGCATCCGCCAGATGATTCCGAGCTACGGCACCCGCTTGTCCGACGACCCCGCAGCTGCCACAGCGTCGCTCGCCGCGACGGCTGAGGTTCTGCACCTCACGAACTAGGCGCGTCCCGGCGGTCGGTAAGTAGCCGACGCCGCGCATAGCTCCTGCTATTTGTGGGTACGAATGTGAACTTGTGCGTGTTTCCGCGGGTTCCCGGTCGTGCCCGGAACGATTTGCACGAGTTAGGCGCGTCGGGGCGGTGCTGCCCGAGTCGCGTGTGTGGCTAATTCAGGAAATTCTCCGGTGTAGTCAACTGTTGGCCCGGAATCTAGTGCCTCTGGCCTGGCCAGCGGCCGGGATTTCCTGATTTAGCCCCCGGCGGGTCGGCGGGTCGGTGAGTCGACCGACAGGTGGTCTGACCGGGTCAGTTCCCGGCTAAAGCCTTGGGGCTTGGTGTGATTTGGGTAGGAGTGCTCTGTCAACCCCTTGAAGGAGTGAGCGGGCCGGGGTCTTCTGAGTAATCCAAAAGCGGCCCGGAGGCGGCAAGTGAACCCTAACAATGGCGTTTCGAATGCGGAGAATCTGCGCGTATCGCAACTCGGCATCCTCCAGCTCACACCCACCGAATGGCTCGTTCGAGATCCCGCACTACCGGACGGCGACCCGGCCGCCCTGATGGGAGTCATCGAACACATCGAGGGTGCCTACGGAGTCACCAAGCTCGGCGTGCTCAACACGCGCTGGTTCTACTCCTCGTTCGACCGCGCCCAAGCCAGCTTTCTGGTGTCGGGCGCGCCCGAGCTTCCCGCCACAATTGGGTCCACCGAGCCCGTGAGTTCAGGCGTCACCGACTAGCACCCCGTCGCCGAGGCGGTCGCTCTGTTTGATTCAAGCGTCCGGTCTTCGGCAGGCGACCAGGCGCTCGGCCCGGCAGGCGACCGGGGCGCCAGCCGGATATCGAGCCCGACACCGGGATAAATCATGGGCGCGGACGCTGGGGAGACCACCCGGCTCGCCACCGCGACCAGGCGCCGGCCGGGGTGTCGGGGGGGTGCCCCTATGTTTTTGTCAAGCAGCGAGTTGGTGTTCAGTTTCGTAGAGGGTGCCGTCTCGCAGCATGGCG
>NZ_PJJK01000097.1:0-56473 GCF_002929785.1 Cryobacterium sp. Y62
GCCGACAAACCCACCAAGAATGACCGCCTCGAACTAGCCGCCTAAACTCCCACTGGTCTCATCCGCCTTGACAAGTTCCGGATCGGCGAAGAACGCGTGCAGCTTCCCCCAGCGGCACTCGCGATTCTGCGCGCTCTGGTGCGGGCGCGCGGAGCGGTCGTCTCCCGCGAAGACCTCGCGTTGGCCGGCTACTTCGACGATCACGCGATGGAGGTGTCGCTCAGCCGCCTGCGGCAGACCCTCGGCGTGCCCGGGCTGGTCGCGACCGTGGTCAAGCGCGGTTACCGGCTCAACGTGTAGCCGCCCGGCAGACAAGTGCCGGTGCGCTCCCATTCGGCCGACGAATCGAACAAACGAGTGCGTACCGGCAGTGGCACGGATATCAGTCTTAGGTGCGGTCGGGTTCGACAGCGCCGGTTTCAACAGCACCGGTTTCAACAGCGCCGGTTTCAACGGCACCGGTTTCTGTAGCGGATGCCGCGGCATCCGTTTCAGGGTCCAGATCGGCCGCGTCTTCGGGCAGTTCTTCGAGCAGCCCGGGCGGCGGCGTGATCGTGACCACACCGTTCTTGACGTCGACGCTCGGCACGATGGCCTTGACGAACGGGATCATGACGTCGCCGGTGGGCGTCTTCACGATCAGCAGATCTTGCGCGGGCATGTGCTCGAGGCGACCGATGGTACCGATGCGCACACCGTCACGCATGACGGCGAGCCCGACCAGCTGGTGGTCGTACCAGGCGTCTTCTTCTTCCGACTGCTCGGCGATGTCCGCGTCGATCCAAAGGATCGCCTTGGCGAGCGTTTCTGCCGCGCTGCGGTCGACAACATCCTTGAAAAAACCGACCGCGTGCTGGTTGTACCAGCGCAGCTCGACGAGTTCAATCGTCTTGCCGTGCCAGGCCGAACCGGTCGGAACCTGCAGGGTGAACACGGCGCCCGGGACGAAACGTCGTCCCGGGTCATCCGTGAACAGTTCAAGCTTGATTGCTCCCTTGAGGCCATGAGCCTTGGTCAGGCGCCCCACCCGCAATTGCTGGGTGCGGTCCTTCTCGCTGTCGGACACCGTCGCGTCGTTCACTGCACTAGAAATCGGTGTCGACGACGTCGACGCGTACGCGTCGACCGTCGGCCAGAGCCGCAACGAGGGTGCGCAGAGCCTTGGCGGTGCGACCGGCACGACCAATGACCCGGCCGAGATCCTCGGGGTTCACCCGAACCTCGAGCACCTCGCCTCTGGCAGAGTTCTTTTCTGCAACGTGCACGTCGTCTGGGTGATCAACGATCCCCTTGACGAGGTGTTCGAGCGCGGGAGCAAGCAACAGTTACGCCTCTTCGGTTGCTTCGGCAGCAACCTCGGGGGCCTTGGTGACCGGCTTCTCAGCCTTGGGCTTGAGAACCGGCTTCTTCTTCTCGTCAGCGACGAAAGCGACCTTCGGTTCCTTCACCTTGACGGTGCTCTTGGCGTTCTTGTCGCCCTTGAAGATGCCCCAGTCGCCCGTGAGCTTGAGGAGTGCAGCAACCTGCTCGGTCGGCTGAGCGCCGACGCTCAGCCAGTACTGCGCACGCTCGGACTTGACCTCGATAACCGAGGGCTCCTCCGTGGGGTGGTAGATGCCGATTTCTTCGATGACACGACCGTCGCGCTTGGTGCGCGCGTCGGCAACGACAATGCGGTAATACGGTGCACGGATCTTGCCCATGCGCTTCAGACGGATTTTGACAGCCACAATTCTCCAGTGTTAATTCGTTGTTTGGCGAACCTTGGGCCGTGAGCGTGGGGGCACACTCGGCATAAGCTCTATAGGATCACGTTGCACCGAGATAGAGGGTCGGGCACAACGGATCGCGACTAATCATTCTGTCAGAGATTGCTTACATTGTGATAATCGAACCTTGACGACTTTTACCGGCCCACCCAAGGAGCCCCCGTGCCACTGGAATTCGCCCGATCCGCCCGCTCCACCGTGGGCATCGAGTGGGAGGTCGCCCTCGTCGACCGCGAGACCGGGGATCTGGTCAATATCGCCGACGAGGTGCTCGACGCCCTGCGCAGCACCGACGGCTCGGCCCACCCGACGATCACCGGGGAGCTGCTGCTCAACACGGTCGAGCTCGTTTCGGGCGTGCACAACACCGTCAGAAATGCGGTGGCAGATGTCGCCGGCCAGCTCGGTGAGGTGCGCCGGGTACTTTCGGGACGCGAGGTGGACGTGATCTGCAGCGGATCGCATCCGTTTGCGCAATGGTTCGACCAGACCATCACCGACAAAGCCCGATATCACAAGCTCATCGACCGCACCCAGTGGTGGGGCCGCAACATGATGATCTGGGGAATCCACGTGCACGTCGGCATCGAGGACAAGGCCAAGGTCATTCCGATCATGAACGGTCTACTCACCTACGTGCCGCACCTGCAGGCGCTGAGCGCGTCGAGCCCGTTCTGGGCCGGCGTCGACACCGGGTATGCGAGCAACCGCTCACTCATGTTCCAGCAGCTGCCGACCGCCGGACTACCCTGGGACCTAACTGACTGGGAGGCGTGGGAGCGCTACGTCGACGACATGGCGGTGACGGGAATCATCGAGGACGTCACCGAGGTGCGCTGGGATATTCGCCCCTCGCCGCGCTGGGGCACGATCGAGATTCGAGTCTGCGACGGCGTCTCGACCACCGTAGAGCTCGGCGCGATCGCCGCGTTCATCCAGTGCCTGGTCGAGTGGATGTCCACCCGCCTCGACGCGGGCGAAGTCGTTCCGCGCATGCAGTCGTGGTTCGTGCGCGAAAACAAATGGCGGGCCGCCCGCTACGGGCTCGACGCTGAGATCATCCTCGATGCTCTCGGCACCGAGTGTCTGGTAACGGATGATGTGCGTCGCCTGATTGAGACCCTTTCCCCCGTCGCCGAGCGGCTCGGCTGCCTGCCCGAGCTACTCGGACTGCACCGCATCATCGACGAGGGCGGCAGCTATCAGCGCCAGCTCGCGGTCGCCGCCGCTCAGGGTGGCAGCCTGCCGACGGTGGTTGCGGCGCTCAGCCACGAGCTGGCCGAGGGGCTCGGAAATTAGCATGGCACAGCGTTAACGAGCCGTTCCTGGCCCCGGCGGTCCGAGTGCGGAGAAGACCTGCTCATCGTGCGGTCGACAACTCCAGTCGCGCGCGAAGTGAGCGCGCGACTGGAGTTGGTGAAGTCCTGCTCGGACGCGTGCCGAAACCGCGCAGTCACCGCGACCGACCTCCGGCTGGAAGAATCGATCAGCACGTTGCTCGCTGCCCGGGTGCAGACCATCACGATCTGTTTGTCCGAAGCGGCGACGGCGGTCGGGGACGAGAAATAGCGCGATCTCATGGAACCGGCCAGACGAGCCGCAGGCAGGGTATCTGCTCAAATGCAGGTCAGGCGTTCTTGCTGTCACGCCAGGTGAGCCAGTCGGCGGCCTTGCCGAGGTCGTAGTCGGGGCCGGAGATTCCGACGGTGAAGAGGCGGGTGCCTAGGTCGTAGAGCGCGTCCGCGTCATCCACCGTGCGTCCGCGCAGTTCGGTGGAGATCTCGATCTCGGTCATATCGCGGCCGACCTCGTCACACCAGGCGCTGAGCACGCCGAGCTTGTGCTCGAGCACCTCGGGGTTGGAAAACGAGTGCCAGATGTTGGCGTGCTGGGCGACGATGCGCAGGGTCTTCTTTTCGCCGCTGCCACCGATGAGCACGGGAATGTCGCGGGTGGGCGGCGGGTTGAGCCTGGCCCAGCGAGCTTCAATGCGGTTGAGGCTGGCATCGAGCGCATTCAGGCGGGTACCGGGAGTGCCGAACTCGTAGCCGTACTCCTGGTAGTCCCGCTCGAACCAGCCGGCGCCGGTGCCGAAGATGAAGCGTCCACCGCTGATGTGGTCGATCGTGCGCGCCATGTCGGCCTGCAGGTCGGCGTTGCGGTAGCTGTTGCAGTTGACCAGGGCACCGAATTCGATCGTCGTCGTCTGCTCGGCCCAGGCGGCGAGGATGGTCCACGACTCGAAGTGCAGGCCGTCGAGCTCACCGCTCAGCGGAAAGAAGTGGTCCCAGTTGAAGGCGATGTCGAAGCCTCGGGCCTCGACCTCGGTGAGGGTACCGCGAATTTTGGAGTACTCGGCGTGCTGCGGAGCGATCTGAACGCCGATGCGCACGTTGTGGTCCGTCGTCGAAGTCATGCGACCAGCCTAGGACTACACCCGGTTGGGACCCCAACGCCAAAATTCAGCGGGGGTTCCCAGCCGGCCGGTTTCGACGTCGCGCCGCTCTGCTCCCTCTTTGTGCGACCGGGCCCGGGGCTTCCCCGGCCTACCGCACACTGTTCACCGAGCGGATGCTACCGCCCGAGCATTTTCTGCAGCGCGGCCATTTCTTCTTCGGTGGGGCCGCCGGCCTTGCCTTTGCCAGGCTGGGCGCCGGAGCCGAGGCCGAAACCGGAGCCGGCGGCATCCGCTTTCACAGACTCACCGGCGGGCTTGACGCCCGAGGCAATCGCGGCGTTCTCGGCGGCACGCTTGGCTGGATTACCCGACTTGGAGCCCTTCTTCTTGGCCACCTGCTTGGGCTTGCCGCCGTAGCCGGCACCGGGAATCGGACCCATGCCTGGGATGTTTGGCACGCCGCCCTTGGCGACGGTCTTCATCATCTTGGCGGCCTGTTCGAAGCGCTGCACGAGCTGGTTCACCTCGGTGACGGTCATGCCCGAACCCTTGGCGATGCGCATGCGGCGCGATCCGTTGAGCAGTTTCGGGGTGGTGCGCTCAAGTTTGGTCATCGACTGGATGATGGCCTCGGTGCGCACGATCTCGCGCTCGTCGAAGTTCTCCAGCTGTGCCTTCATGGCGCCGGCGCCGGGCAGCATACTCATCATCTTCTTGATCGAACCCATGTTGCGCAGCTGCTGCATCTGGCCGAGGAAGTCGTCGAGCGTGAAGGAGTCGGTCGCGAACTTCTCGGCGACCTTGCGGGCCTCGTCTTCGTCGAACGCACCCTGCGCCTGCTCGATCAGGGTGAGGATGTCACCGAGGTCAAGGATGCGGCCGGCCATGCGGTCGGGGTGGAAGGGCTCGAAGTCGTCGAGCCCCTCACCAGTGGAGGCGAACATGATCGGGCGTCCCGTCAGCGAAGCGACCGAGAGGGCGGCGCCACCGCGGGCATCGCCGTCGAGCTTGGTCAGCACGACGCCGGTGAAGTCGACGCCGTCCTGAAAGGCCTTGGCCGTGGCGACGGCGTCCTGGCCGATCATGGCGTCGATAACGAAGAGCACCTCGTCGGGGTCGATCGCCTTACGAATGTTGGCGGCCTGCTTCATGAGCTCCGCATCGACGCCGAGGCGTCCGGCGGTGTCGACGATGACGACGTCGTGCACCTTCTGCAGGGCATACTTCACGCCGTCGCGGGCGACCTTGACCGGGTCGCCAACTCCGTTGCCGGGTTCGGGCGCATAGACGGCGACACCGGCCTGTTTGGCAACCACCTCGAGCTGGGTGACGGCGTTGGGGCGCTGTAGGTCGGCGGCAACAAGCAGCGGGGTGTGGCCGTCTTTGGCGAGCCACTTGGCGAGCTTGCCGGCGAGGGTGGTCTTACCGGCACCCTGCAGGCCCGCGAGCATGATGATGGTCGGCGGCTTCTTGGCGAATTCCAGCCTGCGCTGCTCGCCTCCGAGAATCGTGATGAGCTCGTCATTGACGATCTGCACGACCTGCTGCGCCGGGTTCAGCGCCTTACTGACCTCGTCGCCGAGGGCGCGCTGACGCACCTTGCCGGTGAAATCCTTGACGACCTCAAGAGCGACGTCGGCGTCGAGCAAGGCGCGACGAATCTCACGAACGGTGCCATCGACATCCGCTGCGCTGAGCTTGCCTTTGGTGCGGAGGTTTTTGAACGTCTCGGCAAGACGATCTGAGAGGTTTCCAAAAGTTGCCATGATGCGTTTAGTTTAACCGGTGGCCGCTGCTACTTCGAAACGGATGCTGAGGCGCGGTTGTGTCGAATTCGGGCAAGCGTTAGTTCTGCGCCGCCACGCTCGGTGCGATCAGCCGCTCGACCGCACAAACGACGTTCGCTCGACGAGCAGCGATTGCCGCCACGTCCGGAACGCCGCCGTGCGTGAGCACTGCCCCGGGCTCGTGTACCCAGGCCGAGGCAATGCCAAAAATGAGTGTCATGAGCTGAGCCGGTTGCCAGCAAGCATCGACCCGACCGGCAGTCTGCGCCAAGCGGATGCGCCGCACCTGTTCGTCCCGATAGCCGAGCATGACTTCGAGGGCCGGCAGCCAGGAGCCATCGGTTTCGAGGCGGGCCCAGTCGATCATGCGCAGGTGGTCGTGGTGCCGAATACCGTGATCGAACAGGGCTCCGGCAAAGGCGGGCACGTCGTTGTCGGTGAGCACGGCGTCGCTCGCGAACTCGCGCAGGTTAAGTTCCAGCACGTCGAGAAAGAGCTGCTGCTTGTCGGAGTAGTAGGCGTAGAGCCGCTCTTTGCTCGCCGAAGCACTCCGGGCGATCCGGTCGATGCGCGCCCCGGCCAGGCCGAAAGCGGCAAATTCCGTGCGTGCCGCCTCGAGAATGCGGGTCTGGGGGTCTGCTCCGTCGCGTGCCATACCCCGACTATAGCCAAAAATTCATATAAAACGAACTAGTTCGTTCGGTTTTGCCGATAAGATTGCAGGCATGTCGACCCCACCCCGCAGCACAGTCACGCCCGGTACCGTTCCGCCCGAATCAGCACACACGACCGAACCCAGTACCGCGTCGCCCACGTCGGCGACAGCGGCATCCGCTTCGCTGACGGGCACGCCCAACCCGCGCCGCTGGTGGCTGCTCGCCATCGTCGCGCTTGCGCAGCTCACCGTCGTGCTCGACGGCACCATCGTGAACATCGCACTCCCCCAGGCACAGCTCGCGCTCGGCATGAGCGATGGCGACCGCACCTGGGTCGTCACCCTCTACTCGCTCGTGTTCGGAGCGCTGCTGCTGCTCGGCGGACGCATCGCCGATTTCTGGGGCCGCAAGCGTTCCTTCATCGTGGGGATGGCCGGGTTCGCCATCGCCTCAGCCCTCGGCGGCGCCGCCCAGAGCACCTGGGAGTTGCTCGCCGCCCGCGGCTTGCAGGGACTGTTCGCAGCACTCCTCGCCCCGGCATCCCTCGCCTTGCTCACGGTGAACTTTCCCGGCGGCAAAGACCGGATCAAGGCCTTCGCCGTCTATGGCGCGATCGCCGGAGGCGGCGCGGCCGTCGGACTCATTCTCGGCGGCGTGCTCACCGAGTATGCGAGCTGGCGCTGGTGCCTCTACGTGAACGTGCCGATCGCCATCGTCGCGATTGCGGCCGCGATCCCGGTCGTTCGTGAGAGCAAAGCACACGGCAACACCCGATATGACGTGCCAGGGGCTATTCTCGTGGCGTTCGGTCTGGGATCCCTGGTCTTCGGCTTTGCGCAAGCCGAGAATGGCTGGGGAAGCTGGCCCGTGCTGGTCTGCCTCCCGTTCGGACTGGTGCTGCTGGCACTGTTCGTAGTTGTGGAAAACCGGTCCAATCATCCGCTGCTGCCGCTGCGCATTATGGCCAACAAGGTGCGCGGTGGAGCCTTTCTCACGGCGTTGCTTTCGGGGGCCGCATTGCTCGGCGGGCTGCTGTTTCTCACCCTGTACTTTCAGATTGTGCTCGGATACACCCCGATTCAGTCCGGTCTGGCTTCGCTGCCAATGACCGTGACGATCATGATCGGGGCTGGCATGCTGTCGAAGTTTCTGGCCAGCACCGGCGTGCGCCTTCCGATGATCGTCGGACCGATTGTCGGCGCGGTCGGGCTGCTCTGGATGACTCAGATCACGGTGGGCGGTAATTATGTACTCGAGGTATTGCCCGGACTGATTCTGCTCGGCATTGGGCTCTCGATGATCTTCGTGCCCCTGCAAAACGTGGCGCTCTCGGGAATCGCAGAACACGATGCCGGGGCGGCGAGCGCGGCGGTGACGGCGATGCAGCAGATCGGCGGATCGCTTGGAACTGCCCTGTTCACCGCGCTCTACACCGCTGCGGTGAGCTCATACCTGATCGGCAAGGTGCCCTCGCAGGCCGTGCAGTTCGGTGCTCTCGTGAGCGGATACCAGTCCACCTTCCTGTGGGCGGCGATCATTATGTTCGCGGCGGCGCCCATCGCCTTCTTCCTGGTGCGCCTGCGCAAGGAAGACCTGCTTGGCTCGAGCGCAGCGGCGCACCTCGGGTAGCCTGCGCACTCCGGGCCCAACCGAGGAAACCGGGCCCATGCCCGGTCGAATTACCTGTCCAGGGCTACCAGAACGGTGTCGCCGTGCACGTCGATCGTGACGACGAGCAGGCCGTCGGTGTCGTCGGGGCTGATGGCGTATTCGAGCACCGCGAAGTGCGCTTCGCTGCCGTTGTGATGCGGGTGAAAACCGATGCGCTGCAAGCGCAACGAACGCAGAAAGTCGATCTGCTGGTCGCCGGAATCCCAGATGATGGCATTCTCGATCGCCTCCTGGTCCATCTCCTCGAGCTGCTCCGCGATGTATTGGATGGTCACCGAGACCTCGGCCGACAGGTCGGCGACGAGGGACTCACGCACCTGAGAATCCAGGTCTTCCATCGACCCGATCATGGCCGCAGCGATATCAAGGGCCTCGGCGGTCACCGAATCTTCGTCGGGCGAGCTCAGGTCGATCTCGACGCTCTGGTCGCCGAGTTCGACGGATTCCGACCAGTAGACCTCTCCTTCGTCTTCGTCGCCGAGAATTCCGAAGAAATCGTGTTCGATGCTCATAGTGCTCCTCTAAAATTTGTCATCAGCCGACGAGTTTTTGCGCGAACACGTGCGGGGTGAAACCGGTGAGGTCATTGATACCCTCGCCCTGGCCGACCAGCTTGATCGGAATGCCGGTTTTTTCCTGCACGGCGAGCACGAAACCGCCGCGTGCTGAGCCGTCGAGTTTGGTCAGCACGAGGCCGGTCACACCGGCATGCTCGATGAAGGCTTCAGCCTGGGCAAGCCCGTTCTGGCCGGTCGTCGCATCGAGTACGAGCAGCACCTCGGCGATCGGTCCCTGCTTTTCGACGACCCGGCGAATCTTGGTGAGTTCGTCCATCAGCCCGCCCTTGGTCTGCAGCCGCCCGGCGGTGTCGATGAGCACAATCTCGATGCCCTCGTTCTTCGCCTTCTCGACGGTCTGAAAGGCGACGGATGCCGGATCCTGGCCGGTCATCTGCGGCTTCACGATCTGCGCCCCGGCTCGTTCGGCCCAGGTTGCCAACTGTTCGACGGCCCCGGCCCGAAAAGTGTCGGCCGCACCGATCACGACGCTCCGGCCGTAGGTGTGCAAAAACTTCGCGAACTTACCGATCGTCGTGGTCTTGCCGACGCCATTGACGCCGACAACGAGCACAACTGCCGGCCGTTCGGAGAGAGTCAGGGTGGAGTCGAGAACGGCGAGGCGCTCTTCGATGCCTTCGCGCAGCATCCGCTGTAAATCGGCCGGGTCGGTCGTGTTGTATTTGGCGACCTTGGCGCGCAGGTCTGCGATGACCGACTCGGTGACGTTCGGGCCGAAATCGGCCTGCAGCAGGGCGTCCTCGAGGTCGTCCCAGGTCTGCGCGTCGATGGTCTTCTTCGTGAACATTCCGCGCAGTGCGCCGGAGAGGGACCAGGGAGTGCGTTCAGCCATGTCCCTAGCCTAAGGGGGTGGCACGGCCTTGCGCGCGATGAGAAGCGAGCGTGTGCTGTGCCAGGCAAGCGGATGCCGGCGGCACCTTGCGCAGGCCTGCGCCGGCCGGTGCTTGCGCCGAGCACCCGCAACCTGTGTGACGCCGCGTGACAGTGTGTGACCGTGCGTGACCCCTCCCCGCAATATTGCGCGCGCAGCGCAGTAGCGTAAACGTCGTTGCCCTGCTGATTTCGGGGCGGCGCCGCAAACCGAGGGAGCCGATGTGCCGAACGAAACCGAGACGGTGCAGACCGTTACAACCGGGGCCGAGACCGCGCCGGCAACGATCAAGCTGCCAGCGGTCCGCCCACCGCGTCCTTCTACCCGTCCCAACGGTCAGTGGAAGATTGACGGAACCGAACCGCTCAACGGCAACGAGGTGTGGAAGCAGGTCGACAACGGCCTCGCAGTGCGTGGCCGCATCGAGCAGATCTATTCCAAGCAGGGCTTCGACTCCATTGACGGCACCGACCTGCACGGACGTTTTCGCTGGTGGGGCCTGTATACCCAGCGCAAGCCCGGCATCGACGGCGGCAAGACCGCAACCCTCGAGCCGGAAGAGCTTGAAGACCGCTACTTCATGCTGCGCGTGCGCATCGACGGCGGCCAGCTCACTACCGAACAAGCCCGCGTGATCGGTGAGGTCTCCCGTGACTTCGGTCGTGACACCGCCGACATCACCGATCGGCAGAACGTACAGCTGCACTGGATCCAGATCGAGGACATGCCCGAAATCTGGCGCCGCCTCGAAGCGGTCGGCCTTGAAACCACCCAGGCCTGCGGCGACGTGCCGCGCGTGTTCCTCGGCTCCCCCGTAGCCGGCATTGCCGCCGACGAATTGATCGACCCGACCGAGGCTATCCAGGAGATCGCACGCAAGTATCTCGGCACCGACGAATTCGCCAACCTGCCGCGCAAATTCAAGACCGCCATCACCGGCCACCCCAGCCAGGACGTCGTGCACGAGATCAATGACATCGGCCTCGTCGCCGTCGAGCATCCCGAGTTGGGCATCGGTTACGACCTGTGGGTCGGTGGCGCCCTGAGCACCACCCCCCGCCTAGCCGAACGCCTCGGAGCCTTCGTCGCAGCAGACCGGGTGTCCGAGGTCTGGCGCGGCGTCGCCTCCATCTTTCGGGACTACGGCTACCGCCGCCTGCGCGGCAAGGCACGCCTTAAATTTCTGCTCGCCGAATGGGGCACCGAGAAATTCCGTCGCATTCTCGAAGACGAATACCTCGGCTACACCCTGCCCGACGGCCCCGCTGCACCACGCCCGAAGACGCAGGGCGACCACATCGGCGTGCACAGACAGAAGGACGGCCGCTTCTACATCGGCGTGGCCCCGTTCGTCGGCCGTATCTCCGGCCAGACTCTCATCCGCCTCGCCGACCTGCTCGAAGCCCACGGCTCGAGGCGACTGCGAACGACCCCGCACCAGAAGATCGTGGTGCTCGACGTGGCCGAGGAGCACGTGGAACCACTCATCGCGGCCCTCGACGAGCTCGGGCTAGCGGCCCGGCCGAGCTTGTTCCGCCGTTCCACCGTGGCGTGCACCGGCATTGAATTCTGCAAGCTCGCCATCGTCGAAACGAAGCAGACGGCAACGGATGCCATCCTCGAACTCGAAAAACGCCTCGCCGACATCGATGCCCCGCACCCGATCACCCTGCACGTGAACGGATGCCCCAACTCCTGCGCCCGTATCCAGACCGCGGACATCGGGCTCAAGGGCCAGCTGCTGCCCGACGGCAACGGTGGCTCCACCCCCGGCTTCCAGGTACACCTCGGCGGCGGCCTCACCTCGCCCGATCGCGACGAAGCGGGCCTCGGCCGCACTGTGCGCGGCCTCAAGGTCACCGCCGACAACCTCGCCGACTATGTCGAGAGCCTCGTGCGACGCTTTCTGGCGGCCCGCACTAACGATGAAACCTTTGCCCAGTGGGCGCACCGCGCCGACGAGGAGGACCTCAAATGAGCGCCATCAATCTGAACGCGCGCACTCTTAAAAGCGGTGCCGGGGCATCCGCTGCACCTGATCTGCCGCCGCGCCGGCCTGCTGCCGAGCTGCGCGCCCTCGCCGAGCAAGGCTCAGCCGAACTGGCGGCAGCGGCCAACGGCCGTGAGGCCACCGCCGCGGAGGTCGTCGCGTGGGTCGCCCGCAACTTCGGTGCCGCCAGTGTCGCTGTCGCCTGCTCCATGGCCGACGCGGTGCTGCCCGAGATCGTTTCGCAGCAGCTACCCGGCGTCGACGTGCTCTTTCTGGATACCGGCTACCACTTCGCCGAAACCTATGAGACCCGCGACGCGGTAGCCGCCGCCCTGCCGGTGACGGTCGTGGACGTGCTGCCGCTCAGCACTGTGCCGGAACAAGACACCCTGCACGGCGCCGAGCTGTTCAATCGCGATGCCACCGCCTGCTGCGCGATGCGCAAGGTCGAGCCGTTGCAGCGTTCCCTTGGCGGTTATGAACTGTGGTTCACCGGCGTGCGCCGCGACGAAGCACCCACCCGCGCCAACACGCCGCTGGTGACCTGGGACGAACGCAACGGCCTGGTCAAGGTGAACCCGGTCGCCGCCTGGAGCTACAACGAACTGATGGACTATGCCGTCGAACACCATGTTCCGGTGAACGTGTTGCTTTCCCAGGGCTACCCCTCCATCGGCTGTGCCCCCTGCACCCAGCCCGTTGCGGCGGGCGCTGATCCCCGTTCCGGCCGTTGGGCCACCCTCGAGAAGACAGAATGCGGGCTCCACCTATGACTGCCACGCCTGCACACCGCCTCTCCGAACTCGACGTGCTCGAGAGCGAAGCAATCCACATCATTCGTGAGGTCGTCGCCGAGTTCGAACGCCCCGTGCTGATGTTCAGTGGCGGCAAGGACTCCGTCGTCGTGCTGCACCTCGCCGCGAAGGCGTTCTGGCCGGGCAAGATTCCGTTCTCGCTGCTGCACGTCGACACCGGCCACAACTTTCCGGAGGTACTCGAGTTTCGCGACAGAACCGTCGCCGCGCACGGTGTGCGCCTCACCGTCGCCAAGGTCGAAGATTACGTGGCCGACGGCCGTCTCGCTGAACGCGCTGACGGTACCCGCAACCCACTGCAGACCCTGCCGCTGCTCGACGCGATCGCGGCAGGCCGGCACGATGCTGTCTTCGGCGGCGCCCGCCGCGACGAGGACAAGGCCCGCGCCAAGGAGCGCATTCTCTCGCTGCGCGATGAATTCGGCCAGTGGGACCCGCGCAACCAGCGCCCCGAACTGTGGAACCTCTACAACGGCCGCCACACCGTCGGCCAGCACGTGCGCGCCTTCCCGATCAGCAACTGGACCGAACTCAACGTCTGGCGTTACATCGAACGCGAAAACATCGAGCTGCCCACGCTGTACTACGCCCACCAGCGTGAGGTGTACCGCCGCGACAACATGTGGCGCACGGTCAGCTCGGTCAGCCTGCCCCGCGCCGACGAAACCGTCGAAACACGCACAGTGCGCTACCGCACGGTGGGCGATATGAGCTGCACCGGCGCGGTCGACTCGACCGCGGCATCCGTTGCCGACGTTGTGCGCGAAGTCGGCGTTTCCACTATCACCGAGCGCGGCGCCACCCGCGCCGACGACCGCATCTCTGAGGCCGCTATGGAAGATCGCAAGAAAGAAGGCTACTTCTGATGCGCGCGCCCCTCGCTGCGGTCGGCGTCGCCTTGGCCGCGACACTGCTGCTGAGCGGATGCTCCAGCGCGGCCTCCGCCACCGGGCCAGCCCTGGAACTGCGCCTCGGCTACTTCGACAACCTCACCCATGCCCCGGCTCTGGTCGGCATCGAGCAGGGTTTCTTCGCCGACGCCCTCGGCGAGACGACCCTGACTGCCCAGGCTTTTGGGGCCGGTCCGGCCGCGATCGAAGCGCTCAGCGCCGGTGCGATCGATGCCGCTTATGTCGGTCCGAGCCCGGCCATGAACACCTTTGTGCAGAGCGCCGGGCAGAGCGCGGTGATTGTGGCCGGTGCCACCATCGGCGGTGCCGCCCTGGTCGTGCGCGACGGCATCGACTCCCCCGCCGATCTCGGCGGCACGACTCTCGCCTCGCCGCAGCTGGGTAACACCCAGGATGTCGCCCTGCGGTCCTGGCTCGAGGATGAGGGTTACGAGACCAGCACGACCGGTGGCGGCGACGTGACGGTCACCCCGACCGACAACGCCCGCGCGCTCACCCTGCTGCAAAGCGGGCAGATCGACGGCGCGTGGCTGCCCGAACCGTGGGTATCTCGTCTGGTGCTCGAAGCGGATGCGCACGTGCTCGTCGAAGAATCAGACCTGTGGCCGAATGGCGAATTTCCCACGACCGTGCTGCTCGTCGGCGCCGATTTCAACCGTGACCACCCGGAAACGGTGCGGGCGCTGCTGCAGGGACACACGGCATCCGTTGCCTGGCTGAACGGGCACCAGAACGAGGCGGCCGCCGTGATCAACGACAAGCTGACCGCCGACACCGGCAAGCCCCTCGCCGACGCGGTCATCGACCGCGCTTTGGGCGGCCTGCACTTCACCAATGACCCCCTGGCCGGCACTTTTGAGGTCTCGCTGCAGAAAGCGGTCGCCGCCGGCATCGCCAAAGACGGCGACCTCACTGGCCTATTTGACCTGACCCAGCTCAACGGCGTTCTCGCCGCAGCGGGAGGCGCGCCTGTTTCGGCCGCCGGACTCGGAACGGAGTAATCACATGACCCTCATCATTGAGCCCCAGGATCTCGGCACCGAAGCAGCCGTCGCTGCCCCCGAGGGAACCCTGTTCCGCTTCGCGACGGCCGGTTCGGTCGACGACGGCAAGTCCACCCTCGTTGGCCGGCTGCTGCACGACTCGAAGGCCATCCTCGCCGACCAGCTCGAAGCGGTCACCCGCACCTCCACCGAGCGCGGCTTCGGCGGTGAGAGCGGCGGGATCGACTTCGCCCTGCTGACCGACGGACTGCGCGCCGAACGCGAACAGGGCATCACCATTGATGTGGCCTACCGCTACTTCGCGACGCCCGCCCGCTCGTTCATTCTCGCCGACTGCCCCGGCCACGTGCAGTACACCCGCAACATGGTCACCGGCGCCACCACAGCGGATGCCGTCATCATGCTCATCGACGCCCGCAAGGGTGTGCTCGAGCAGACGCGTCGGCACCTCAGCGTCGTGGCCCTGTTGCGCGTGCCGCACGTGATCGTCGCGGTCAACAAGATCGACCTCCTCGATTACAACGAGGCCTCCTACCGTGAAGTGGAGACGAGCGTTCGCTTGGTCACCGCCGAACTCGGCCTCGGTTCTGACTCGCGTGCGGAGGTTCACGTCATTCCCGTGTCAGCTCTGGTCGGCGACAACGTCGTCGATCGCTCCGAGCGCACCCCCTGGTATGCCGGTCCGAGCCTGCTCGAACTGCTCGAAACCCTTACGGTGATCGACGACCTCGACGAAAGCGGGCGCGCCACCGAGGCGTTCCGCCTGCCGGTTCAGCTCGTGCTGCGCCCGCAGGGCGCGGTCGTCGTCACCCCCGAGCGCGCCGACTCCTACCGCGACTACCGGGCCTACGCCGGACAGGTCGCAAGCGGCAGCATCAAGGTCGGCGACACCGTGAGCGTCGAGCCCGGCGGCGGCACCAGCACCGTCACCGGAATCGACTTCGCTGGGATTGCCCTCAACGAGGCCTTCGCGCCGCAGTCCATCGCCCTGCGCCTGGCCGACAACCTCGACATTGCACGCGGCGCCGTCATCGCTGCCGCCGGCACCCTGCCGCCGGTCACCCGCACCCTTCAAGCCGATCTGTTCTGGCTCGACCCCCGCCCGCTCGCCCCGGGGGCTCGCGTGCTCCTGAAGTTCGGCACGACCATCGTGCAGGCCCTGATCAGCGAGGTCACCGGCCGCCTCGACCTCACGACCCTCGGCGTTGAACCCGCCACCAGCCTGGCCGTGAACGATATCGGGCAGGCCAGCATCCGCTTGTCGCGCGATCTGCCGGTGGAACCCTACGCGCAGAACCGTCGCTCCGGGGCGTTCCTCGTGATTCACCCGCAGGATGGCGCAACCCTGGCCGCCGGTATCGTCACCACGCCGGGCGAGCCCACCCGCGCCGGCGACGGCTCCGGTGCCGGGTCGGAAGTGTCACCGTGATCTCCCCGACCCGCGTGTCTGTCGCCCCGACCCCGACTTTGACTTCGCTCGGACCGGTCGCGATCACGATCGACGGCCTCGGCAAGCGCTACGGCACCGGTCCGCTCGTGCTCGACGACATCAACCTGTCGATCGAAGCCGGTCAGTTCGTCTGCCTGCTCGGGGCGAGTGGATGCGGCAAATCCACGCTACTGAACATTATTGCCGGCCTGGAGAAACCCACCGAGGGTGCCGTCACCGTGGCGAGTGGCAAGGCCGCCGTCATGTTCCAGGACGCTGCGCTGTTTCCGTGGCTGACCGCGGGTCGTAACGTGGAGCTGGCCCTGAAACTGCGCGGGGTGCTGCGCAAGGACCGTCGTGGCGATGCCCTCGAACTTCTCGACCTGGTCAACCTCGCCGATGCCGCCGACAAACGCCCGCACGAACTCTCCGGGGGCATGCGGCAGCGCGTCGCCCTGGCCCGTTCGCTCGCGCAGGACCGCAAGGTGCTGCTGATGGACGAACCTTTCGCCGCGCTCGACGCCATCACCCGCGACCTGCTGCACGAGGAACTCGAGCGGGTTTGGCGCCAGACCGGCCGCACGATCGTGTTCGTCACCCACAATGTGCGCGAGGCCGCCCGGCTGGGGCAGCGCATTCTGCTGATGTCATCCCGTCCCGGCCGCATCGTCAACGAGTGGACCATCAGCGACACCGGCTCGCGCCGGATCGAATCCCTCGAGGTCGCCCGCCTGGGCGACGAGATCACCGACCAGCTGCGAGAGGAGATCCGACGCAATGCCGCTTGACGCTCGAATTGACACCAATCGTGGCTCAACGACCAACGACGCGAGCCACGACGAACTGCGCCGCCTCGAAGTCGGTTTGGATTCGCTGCAGGCCGTTCCCGAAACACCCCGCGGCGCCTTTCGCCGCACCCTCGACGGTGTCCTCCCTCCGATTCTGCTACTCATCGCGCTGGTCGCGGCCTGGCAGGTCTACATTCTCATCGTCAAACCCCGACCCGACCTCACTCCATGCCCGTTAGACGTATTCGATTCCCTCGTGAGTGCCTGGTCGAGCGACCGCCTGCAACTTGCGGTAGCGACGAGCCTCGAGCGCGGCGGTCTCGGCTTTCTCATCGCCATTGCCATCGGTACCCCGATCGGGCTGCTGCTCGCGGAGTGCCGCCCGGTGCGGCGAGCCCTCGGCCCGCTGCTCTCCGGCTTGCAGGTGCTCCCGTCAGTCGCCTGGGTTCCCGCCGCGATCATGTGGTTCGGCCTCACCGACGCCACGGTGTATTTCGTCATCCTGATGGGCGCTGTCCCCTCGATCGTCAACGGGCTCGTCTCGGGCGTTGACCAGATTCCGCCGCAGCTGCGCCGCGTCGGCACGGTACTCGGCGCTTCGCGCCTGCAGATGGCGACCCTTGTAGTGTTACCCGCCGCGCTGCCCGGCTATTTCTCCGGCCTCAAGCAGGGGTGGGCCTTCGCCTGGCGATCGCTCATGGCCGCAGAGATCATCACCATGGGCGGCACGATCGGCTTCGGTCTCGGTTCGATGCTGCACCAGAGCCGCGAACTCGCCGACCTGTCCGGGGTGCTGGCCACGATCCTGGTGATTCTCTTCGTCGGAATCCTGGTGGAACTGGTGATCTTCGCCCCGATCGAGCGTCGACTGCTGCGCCGTCGTGGACTGATGGCCGCCGGCCTGCGCTGACCCGCGAGCATCCACTCTTCTTCTGTTTCATTCTGAAAGCTTGCGCCGTTGAAAGGCACACTATGATCCCTGCTTCTTCTGCCCTGCGCGTTGCCATCATCGGCGCCGGTCCGGCCGGTATTTACGCCGGCAATATTCTCAGCCGGCTCGTGCGGGAGGCCGGCCACGAGGTGGCCATCGACCTCTTCGACGCGCTGCCCGCGCCGTACGGACTCATTCGCTACGGCGTCGCCCCCGACCACCCGCGCATCAAGGGCATCGTCAAGTCGCTGCAGGAAATGCTGGACGCAGGCACCATTCGCTTCATCGGGAACGTCAGCTACGGCACCGACCTGACCCTGGCCGACCTGCGGGAGCACTATCACGCGATCATCTTCGCCACCGGCGCCATTTTGGACGCACCGCTCGTCATTCCCGGAATAGACCTGCCCGGTTCATTCGGCGCCGCCGACTTCGTCTCCTGGTACGACGGCCACCCCGACGTGCCGTTGGAGTGGCCGCTCGACGCGACCGACGTGGCCGTGATCGGCAACGGAAACGTGGCCCTTGACGTGGCCCGCATCCTCGCCAAGCACGCGGACGACCTGCTGACCACCGACATTCCTGCGTCGGTGCACGCCGGGCTGGCCGGGTCGCCGGTCACCGACGTACACGTGTTCGGCCGGCGCGGGCCATCACAGGTAAAGTTCACCCCGATCGAGCTGCGCGAGCTCAATGACATTCCCGACGTCGACCTCGTGGTCTACGCCGAGGATTTCACCCCCGATTCGCACAGCGAACAGCTCGTCGCGAGCAACAACCAGGTCAAGATCATGACCCGCACGCTAAACGGATGGCTCACCCAGGCTCCACAGGGCGCCTCGCGTCGCCTGCACCTGCATTTTCTGCACGCACCGGTCGAAGTGTATGGCGATGGACGGGTGGAAGGCATCCGTTTTGAACGCACCGAACACACTGGAGACGGCGGAGTGCGCGGCACTGGGCAGATCGTCGACTACCCGGTGCAGGCCGTGTATCGCGCGGTCGGCTACCGGGGAAGTGCGCTGCTGGAGATACCGTTCGATGCCGTGCGCGGCATCATTCCGAACGACGGCGGGCGGGTGCTCGATGCGGCCGGCGAGCCTCTGGCCGGCCTGTATGCCACCGGCTGGATCAAGCGCGGTCCGGTCGGCCTGATCGGCCACACCAAGGGCGATGCTCTGGAGACAGCGACCCGGCTCCTGGCGGATCTGCCGGGGCTGGTGGCCGCCGAAACTACTCATCAATCCTCAGAGAGGATTCTGGAATTGCTCACGGGCCGCGGCGTGGAATTCACGACCTGGACCGGCTGGCGCACCCTGGACGCGCACGAGCAGCTGCTCGGCACCCAGGATTTGGTCACTCCCGGGCGGGAGCGCGTCAAGGTGGTCTCTCGGGCTGAACAGGTCGCGATCTCTCGCACGGAAGCGTTGGTGGCCCTGTGACGTATGTGATCGCTCTTCCGTGCGTCGATGTGAAAGATCGTGCCTGCATCGACGAATGTCCGGTGGACTGCATTTATGAGGGCGAACGCTCCCTCTATATTCACCCGGACGAGTGCGTCGACTGCNACCATCTACTACGAAGACGACCTGCCCGAACAATGGGCCGACTATTACAAGGCCAATGTCGAATTCTTCGACGACCTCGGCTCCCCGGGCGGCGCAGCCAAGGTCGGCGTGCTCGCCAGAGACCACCCCGTCATCTCCGCACTGCCGCCGCAGGGGTAGCGACGCGACTGCTAAGGTCTAGCCCATGGATACGGCTCGGAATTGAGGCCTGCACTGTGGGTGGCCCTGCTCATTGCAGCCGCACTTCTCATCGCGCTCGTGCTTCTGTATGCCGCGGGCCTGCTCGGCAACGAAGCGGTGGCGAACGCCGCCACAGCATTCGCTTAGGTCGGAACCGCTTCCAAGGTGATGACGGCGAGAAAGCCCCGTCCGAGCACCTCAGGGACTGGATCGTCGCCGCGCACGGTATCGAGGGGACCCAGTTTGGCTTCCTCGCCGCCGGCGGTCACGACGGCATTTCCCTTCAGAAGGAGGGCGAACTGGTCGTTGAACACCGGCTGGGTGCGTTTTTTCGACAGCTCGACAATCGACAGAAAGCCCTTGACCACTCCCTGTCGCGCCATCACGTTCAAGTCTTTGGTGTCGCCGACGGGCAAGGCGCAGCTGGTCACGCTGTCACCGGAGAACCGGAATGGCCGGTATTGTTCCATGGCGTGCTCTGTGCCATCGACGGTCACGACCATGAGCTCGCCCTCGATCACCGTGAGGATGCGGTCGACTCCTGGAAAGGTCGAGAAGTCGCCAGCCGCGGTCACATTGGCGATGCTGATGCGCCAGTCGAAGTCCACCGCGCCGGCAGGAAAAGATGCCACCTCGCGGGTAGTGCCGCCGCCATTGCGCCAGGGTACGGGCCGAAGAGCGTCATATCGAATGATGTGCATGATTTCAGGCTTAGGTTAGCAGACGGCCATGGGGTTCGACGTTGATCGCAAGTACGGCGGTGAACGCGGGTGGACACGCCACCAGGTCTCGGTGCTCGAAGCCAACGAAGTTTTGGCTGATGTTAACGTGCAACGGTTCGACTCGGATCCCAAAAGCACCTCTGGTCAAGGCACTCCGATGTCGACCCTGTTACGCGGCTGGATGCTTGATGGACTCGCCGCCAACCGTGAGAAGTCCATCGCAACAGCCCTTGATCGCGTCACACCCGACGTCCAGCGGCTGCGTGAATTGGTCGCCTGACCGAGGCGGTTGCCTGGCCTCATTCGCAATCTGCGTATGATCCTGTCGTCAGCGGCATCGGCGGGCGCCTGCATCCGCGACTTCGTCCGCGATCGGTTGGCGCTTCGGTAACCGCCGTAGCGCCCACCAGTAACGGGCGCGGTCGCGGGTTAGCTCGCGGTAGCGCCCTCTCGTTGGTCAGCACGAGTCCCCACGCGCTGGCCGAGGACGGCGCTGACCCCGTCTTGCCGCATGCTGACGCCGTAGAGGGCATCCGCTATTTCCATGGTGCGTTTCTGGTGGGTGATGACGATGAGCTGGCTGGTTTCGCGCAAGTCTTCGAAGATGGTCAGCAGCCGGCCGAGGTTGGCGTCGTCGAGGGCCGCTTCCACCTCGTCCATGATGTAAAACGGGCTGGGGCGGGCCTTGAAGATGGCGATCAGCAGCGCGACCGCGGCGAGGGAACGTTCACCGCCCGAGAGTAGTGACAACCGTTCGATCTTCTTGCCGGCTGGTTTGACCGACACCTCGATGCCGGTCGTCAGCGGGTCGTCAGGGTCGGTGAGCCAAATACTGCCGCTGCCGCCGGGAAACAGCACCGGGAACACCTCGGCGAAGGCCGCCTGAGTGTCGTCGAAGGCGTCGGAGAAGATGGCCTGCATCTTCTCGTCGATGTCGGCGATGATGGTGAGCAGGTCGCTGCGAGTTTCGGTGAGGTCGGTGAGCTGTTCGGTGAGAAATCGGTGCCGCTGTTCGAGCGCGGTGAATTCTTCGAGCGCGAGCGGGTTGACCCGGCCCAACTGCCCGAGCTTGCGTTCGGCGGCCGCAAACCGTTTCTGCTGTTCAGCCCGATTAAAGCGGATCCCGCCGGCCGCGCTGTCGCGGTCGCTCGTGCTGCGGTCGTCGCTGTTGCACTCACCGGTAGCGCATTCACTGGCCCCACTGGCTTGCGCGGTGCTGTCGGACGCGAATTCATCAAGGACGATCATGCCGTCGGGCGGGATCAGCTGGTCGGGCCCATACTCGGCCACGAGCACGTCTTCGGTCAGGCCCAGTTCGCTGCCGGCCCGTTCGAGCAGGGTCGAGAGGTGCAGCTTCTTCTCGTAGATCTCGAGTTCGAGACCGTGCACGTTTTCGGTGATCGCGGCCAGCCGCTCACGCAGGGTGTTCTCGTCGCGGCGGAGCTGCTGCAGTTCGGTGTTCTGGCTGGTGCGTTCGGCCTCGGTGCTGGCTAAGCGCAGCCGGGCCTCGGCGACTGAACGGTCGGCCGCGGCGAGCACGGCCGGGAGCGCCTCGGCGACGCGGGAAGCAGCGTCCACTTGGCGCCGGCGAATGACGGCGCGCTGGGCTGCGGCCTCAGCTGCCGCATGCTCGGCCGCGAGCTGCCCGCGCAGGGCGACGACGTGTGCCTCGCCGGCACACACCCGTTCGCGGACCGTTTCGACCTGGAGGCGGGCCTCCACCTCAAGATCCCGGGCGATCTCCAGCTCACGGTAGAGCGCGTCGCGCACGGTCGCATCGAGGATGGGTCGCGGCCGAGACTGGGCGCTCAGCAGCGTGGCGGACGACTGAGCGACGACGGCTTCGACCTCGACGACGGCGATGGTCGCGAGCTGCCGGGCGGCGCTGACCCGGGCGAGGTCGGCGGTCGCGGCATCGGCCTGCACGGTGAGGCGTCCGCGGCGTTCCGTCTGAGTGGCGAGCTGGGTTTCGAGGGCACGCACGGCCGCCCGCGCGCTGACTGAATGTTCTCTGTGCGCCTGCAGCAGCGTGCGCTCTTCAGCGAGGTCGAAGCGTACCCGCTCGATCAGTGCTGTGACCGTGGTCAGCTTCTCGGCGGCGGTGTCGCGTTCGGCGACGAGTTCGAGTTTGCTCTGCCGGGCGCCCGAGCCGCCGCGCACGACCCACGGGCTCAGCACCTCACCGGCGAGCGTGATGATCGTCATGGTGGCGGGCAGTTGGGCGGCGCGGGCCAGTGCGAGACTGTCGGCGATCACGGTCTGGGCGAGCAGCGCGTGCACTCCGGTCGGCCCGTCGACGACCGACGTCGCCCAACGGATGCCCGCGCTCAGGTCAACGCTGGAGTCAACGCTGGAGTCAACGCCAGGAGCCAGGGTGTCGTCACCGTCTGCGATGAGGAGGTCGACCCGGCCAAGATCGCGGGTGTGGGCATGACCGATGGCGTCCAGGGCTACCTCACGGTTGTCGGCCAGCACCGCGTCGGCGAGAGACCCGAGCGCGGCGGCGATCGCCGCCTCAAACCCGGGGCGCACGCGCACTTGGTCGGCCACCAGGCCCCGGATACCGGCGAGCGTCGCGCTGAGGAGCGCGGAGGAGCCGTCTTTCTGGTCGAGTGCGAGGGAAAATGCACCCTGTCGTGCCGCCTGGGCGTCGCGTTCTCGCTCGTGCTGGTGCAGCTCATCGCGCAGTCGCTCTAGCTCTGCCTCGACGCGGTGCACTGCGGCCTGCGCCAGTTCGAGTGCCTCGGATAGGTCGTTGGAATCTGGTTCTTCGGCGGCCGCGGTCACGGCCGTTTCAAGCTCGGCGAGCTGGCTTTGTGCCTTCTCGCTGCGATCGGTTGCCGCGTCGAGGGCGTTCTGCTGCCGCAGTTGTTCGCCACGCACAGCGGCCAGCCGCGACCGGGCCGTCTCGGACTGGCCGGTCAGCTGGGAAATTTCGAGATCATGTCGGGTGACGAGCGCGGCCTGAGCGGCGATGTCCTTGTCGACGGCATCCAGCTGCGATCGTACTGCCGCGCTCTGCTTGCGGGCGGTGCCCCAGGCAGTCTCGGCCGTTCCGATGCTGGCGCGCAGTTGTTCGACCTCGGCAGCAGCATCCGTCAGCATGACGGGCGTGACGCTGGAGGCGGGACCGGACGGCTCAGTCTGAGAACCGAGCAGGGCCAGTCGCTGGTTGGCGAGGGTGAACAGGCCGCGCAGGCGTTCCTGCACTGATTCCAGGCCGTGACTGGTACGGCGGGCCAGATCGACGGCGTCGCCGACCTGAGCTAGTTCGAGCCGCTGCACCCGACCCTGCTTCTGCGACAACTGTTCCTGCAGCACGACCCGTTCGGTGTGCCGTTCGCTTTCGGTGTGATTGTGGGCGTCGAGCGCGGTGCGCAGCAGCACGACGTCGTCAGCGAGCAGGCGGGCGCGGGCGTCTCGCACGACGGCGGCGATGGTCTGCGCTTCACGGGCGATTTCGGCTTGACGGCCGAGCGGTTTGAGCTGGCGGCGAATCTCTCCGGCGAGGTCGCTCAGCCGGGTGAGATTGGTTTGCATGGCGTCGAGCTTGCGCAGCGTCTTCTCTTTGCGACGTCGGTGTTTGAGAATGCCGGCGGCCTCTTCGATGAAACCGCGGCGTTCTTCCGGGCTCGCACGCAGCACGGCGTCGAGCTGTCCCTGCCCCACGATGACGTGCATCTCGCGGCCGAGGCCGGAATCGCTGAGGAGTTCCTGCACGTCGAGCAGCCTGCAGGTACGCCCGTTGATGGCGTAGTCGCTCGCACCGTTGCGAAAGAGGGTGCGCGAGATGGTGACCTCGGAGTACTCGATTGGCAGGGCGCCGTCGGAGTTGTCAATGGTGAGGATAACCTCAGCCCGACCGAGCGGCCCGCGCGTCGAGGTGCCGGCGAAGATGACGTCTTCCATCTTGCCGCCGCGCAGGGTTTTTACGCCTTGCTCGCCCATCACCCAGGCGAGCGCGTCGACCACGTTGGACTTGCCTGACCCGTTCGGGCCGACCACACAGGTGACGCCGGGCTCGAAGGCGAACGTCGTCGGCTGCGCGAACGATTTGAACCCCTTGAGGGTGAGGCTCTTCAGATACAACGGGCACCCTTTCGGTCGGTCGGCCGGCCGCGAATCCTGGTTTCGGGGCTGATCCAACGGTACCCTGCGCCACCGACAGCGGCCGGGACATCCGCTTTTTGAGAAGGGTGGCGTGCAGAACTGGGGAGATTACCGCTATTTCGGCGGCCTCAGCGCTCATTTCGGGGCGGCAGGCCAAATTGTCCGCGGTTCTGTACGGGGCCGGGCGCACGGACTACTGTGGCGCAGCACGAGCGCCTTCTCGATCAACGAACTCGTCAGTCCCGCTACACCGCCCGCGCCCAGCTGGTTCGACTTTGTGGCGGTCTCCGCGCTGCGGAACCGCGTCGAGGCAGAGGGGTGGTGTGCCCAAGGCGGGGGCCGAGTAGGCCGACCGTGGACTCCGGGACGCTGCACGCGTTACCGAAAGCTGCTCGCGTACCGAGCGTACCGAGCGGGCTGGCGGGGCAGCAGCTTCAGCTAGCGCGAGCCGCGCGGCGCTGCGTGATTGGCAGGCGCAGGCGCTGGCAGCGGGGGCAGAAGTGCGAGCCGCGGTTCATGAACTGCTCGCGCACGATCAGGGTGCCGCAGCGAGAGCACGGCCTGCCCTGCCGACCGTAGGCCTCGAGGCTATGCGCAAAGTAGCCGGACTGCCCGTTCACGTTGACGTACTGGGCGTCGAAGCTGGTGCCGCCCTCGGCGAGGGCGCGGTGCAAAATGGTGCGTACTGCCGCGAGCAACGTCCTGGCCTTCGCCGGCGACAGCGACGCTGCTGGCTGCTCGTAGTGCATCCGCGCGGCAAAGAGCGCCTCGTCCGCGTAAATATTACCGATGCCGCTGATCAGATTCTGGTCGAGCAGCGCCCGCTTGATGCCGGTGTTCTTGCGCGCGAGGGCGGCGAAGAAAGAGCTCGAAGCAAACGACGGGTCGATCGGGTCGCGAGCAATATGCGCTACCTGCGAGGGAATGCGGTCCTGCCAGGCCGCATCCGCATGTAGCTGACCCGAATATCCCCCCGGCAGTCCGTCACGGGTCGGCCCCATTGCGTCGACGGCCATGCTGCCGAAGATGCGTTGGTCGACGAAATTGACCCAAAGCTCGCCGTGGGTCGGATGCTCCAGCGTTAAACGGATGCGCAACATGCGATCCAAGGCGGCGCCCGGTGTGCGCAGCAACACCTGGCCGCTCATCCCGAGGTGAATGACCAGGGCGCGATCGCTGTCGAGGGGCAGCCAGAGGAATTTGCCGCGACGCACTGCGGCGAGAACTCGCCGCCCCGTGAGCTGTTCGGCGAACGACCCAGCCGCCGGAACGTGGCGGCGCAGGGAACGCTCGTCGAAGATTTCTACCCCGGTTACCAGAGCGTTGGTCACGGCCGGCTGCAAACCGGCGCGCACGACTTCAACCTCGGGGAGTTCGGGCATAAAAGTTACAGCGCGTTGAGCCGGTCGATGGCCTCGCGGGCCGCGGCCATCTCGGCGAACTTCTTGCTCGGGCCGACGCCTTCGGCGGTTACGGCCGACCCGATGACGACCGTCGCGACGAACACCTTGGAGTGATCGGGGCCGGTGCCTTCGAGTGTATAAACCGGAACGCCGACGCCCAGGCTCGCGGCGAGTTCCTGCAGGCTCGTTTTCGGATCCATCGACACCCCGAAGTGGCCAGGTTCAGCCAACAGTGGCTCGATCAGACGCAGCACGAATGCGGTGGCAACTTCGCCACCGGCATCCAAAAACGTGGCGCCGATGAGCGCCTCGACGGTGTCGGCCAGAATGGATGCCTTGTCGCGGCCGCCGGTGAGGATCTCGCCCCGACCGAGCAGAATATAGTCACCCAGGCCGAGGCCACGAGCAATCTGCGCGAGAGCTGCCGTCGATACCAAACTGGCCCGACGCTTGGCGAGGTGACCCTCGTCGAGGTTCGGATAGGTGCGGTAGAGCATGACTGTGACGGCTTGCCCCAGAATTGAGTCGCCGAGAAATTCCAGGCGCTCGTTGGTGGGAATGCCGCCGTTTTCGTACGCAAAAGACCGGTGGGTCAGAGCAAGCTCCAGAATCACCGGTTCAATCTGCACACCGAGGGTCGCCAACAGGGGCGACCGCTCGGTATTAACGCTTTTCATCGACCGAGTTCCGGTCTAATGAGAGAAGACGACTTAAACGTCGGCGACTTTACGGCCCTTGTATTCCATGAACAACGGGGTGCCGGTGGAGTCGGTGACAACCTTGGCGCGGTGCGGCAGGCTGTAGACAACCTTGCCACCCTCCATGGTCTTGACGAGGGTGGGAGGCGTGGCCTTCCACTGCGCGCGACGCGAGTGGGTGTTGGAACGCGACATCTTGCGCTTCGGTACTGCCATGACTACTTCTCTTCTCTGTCTGAAACATGGATGTCCGCATCCATGTCTTTGTCTGTGGAAGCCGTAAACCCCGCAAGCGCTGACCACCGGGGATCGTAGCTCTCGTCGGAAACGAGTTCGGGCAGTTCGGCAAGCGGCTGCCCGGTCTCACTGTCAAGACCAGGGCAATCACGCCGACATACCGGCTGGAACGGAAGTGATAACACTACCGCGTCCCGGATCAAAGATTCCAAATCGACGTGGTCGTCCAAAATCTCAAACTCGAAGGCTTCCTCCTGAGGATAACCGAAAAGCTCGGCAAAATGAACTCGGACCGGTAGGTCGATGTCTTTCAAGCATCGGCCGCACTCTCCGAGTGCCCGCGCATAAACCTCGACGCTCACCAGAATTCCCTCGTGCATCGCCTCGAGGCGTAGCTCGGTCGACAGGGTCGACCCGGCTTTCACCGCCACGAGGCCGGCACCGAGATCGTCGGGCACGTCGATGTCGAGGTGGCGTTCGTGCATGGTGCCCGGGCGGTTAATGAGGTCACGCACGTCGACCGTGTACGGCGTCTTCTTGAACTTAGTCACGGTCGTAAATTGTACGCTTTCTGCGTGGGTACTCCGTTCAGGGGGCGATCGGGGCGGCTCGACGTTCCCCGCGCAGCACCGCTCCGAGCACGATGAACAGCGATCGCGGTGCAAACGTGGCTCGCAAACGGATGCCGACACTCCCGCCGTGCAGCCCGCACACCACCAGGACCAGATCGTCGGCGAGGGTCTTCGATCGGCCCGGCGACCGGTCGAACCGGGACCGTTCCACCGCCCGCAGCACCCGTTCGAGCGCTGCTGCCAACGCCGGGTCGAGGGGGAAGATCCGCTCCAGGCGCACGGCGAACGCGCGCGGAGTCTCGGTGACGGGCACCGGCACCCCAAGATCGAGACTGGTGTGCTGCAATTCGATCCACGCCAGGCCGGCGCCGGCATCTCCGGAACGGATGCGGCGCACCCGCCAACGCCGCAGCATCCGTCTCGCAGCAGCCGGAACCAGAAGCAGGAGCAGACCCAGTGCGCTGAATCCGACGATGTCGAGCCGGTTACCGGCGTCGGCGGTTTGTGCCGACGCGCCGCGTTCCAAGGCGGAATCGTCGGCGAGCCGATCGGGGCTCAAGCCTGGAACGTTCGTGGAGCCGGGCGCACCGGGCGCGGTCGACGGGGTGCCGGCATCCTCGGCCTGGTCGTAGTTGGGCACGATACCGCGGCCGGGCGTCGGCTCGAATTTCACCCAGCCGATGCCGACGAAGTACAGTTCCGGCCAGGCGTGCAGGTCATGCGAATCAACGTCGTAGCGCTCGAGGCCTTCCTCAGCTTCCTCCTGCGACTTGACGCCGGGCAGATAGCCGAGGGAGACTCGCGAGGGAATGCCAAGGCTGCGGGCCATCGCGGCCATGGTGGCGGCGAAGTGCACGCAATAGCCGCGCTTGGCTTCCAGAAACTGCCCGATCACGTCGACGCCGCCCCCGTCGTAGCCGTCCTCGACGGGGGCATCGGTGTCGTAGGCGAAGACGCTGCTGCGCAGGTATTTTTGCATGGCCACCGCCGCGTCATAGTTCGACGTGGTTCCGGCCGTGACCCGCCGGGCCGTCTCCTCGATGATGGGCGGCGGTCCTACCGGCAGTTGTAGGTTGCCCTGCACGCTCGCCGGAAAGTTCGTGCTCGAACTGCGCAGCTGCACGGCCGTTGGCTTGAGTTCCAACGCCGACACCGTGTACTCCTGCCCGAGAGTGTTCGAGGAACGGCTGGCAATCGCCCGGGTGTGGCTGTCCCAGTACCATCGACCGCTCAGCCCTTCGATGCTCGTGGCGCGGGCCGGTGCTGGCAGCCAGTGGCTGTTGACGCCGTCGATGACGACCGAGGTCGACGCTTCCACGGTCTCCACGTTGGCGTCGAGCCCGAATGGTCGCTGAATGCGGTCGACGGTGTTTTGCATGTCGGCTTTGTCAATGCGCGCTGTCCAATTCAATCCGATCACCTCGTCGAGGGTCAGCAGAGTGAAATAGGGCTGCTCGGTGCCGGTCGAGGTGTAGTGGAAAGCTGGACCTGCCTTGGGCCGACGCAGATCCTGCCCCAGGTTGATCATCGGGCTGACCCCACTGCCGAACAGTAAACCACCGGACCGGGAGGCGACCAGTCCCCCGACCGTGAAGGCCGGGGCGACCGCGCTCAGAATCAGAGCACCCACGATGGTCAGGGATCCCACCACTATGGAGCCACTCATCGGTCCGGGCCCGCGTGGCCGATCCGGCCGGTCGGCGCGGGGCGCGTGCGGTCCGGCCGGTGAATGCCGGGCTTCCTGCACGCGGCCAACGTACACGTCCACCCGCAGCAGCAGCAGAAAGGCGACGGCGGCCGCTACGAGTGCACCGAGTTCGGCACCGTCCTCGATAATGAAGCCCGGAATCAGCAGTGGCACGAGCGCCACGACCGCGCCGACGGCGGGCCAGCGCAGGGTCACGGTGAGCAGGTCCATGAGAATAGCGATCAGTCCGGTTCCGCCGGCGAGCAGAAAGAGAATGCCGACGGTCACCTCCGCCGGCGTGCTCTGCTGGGCGATCGACTCCCCGCCGGCGGCAATCAACCCGCTGAACGTGTCCACGGTTTCCAGTGTCGGAATGAGCCAGAACAGGCCAGATTTGCCACCAAACAGCAGCGTCAGTGCGCCCAGCAACACCGCAGTGTTTGCAAACGGAACGATGGCCGGTGGCAGGCCGAGACGGCGGAATACGGCGGAACCCAGGAGCACGGCGCTGGCGACCATTGCACAGACCCACCACCAGGCGCTGCCCCGCAGCAGGGGGCCCAGTGCCGCGCAGCACACGAGCACCAGTAGTAGCTGGGTCAGGGCCAGTGGCCAGCGAGCGGCATCCCGGCCGCCCCGCGGGGCGCGCCGTCTGGGCTGGTCCGGGGTGACTCCGCGCAAAGCCGCCGGCTTCGTCGCCAGGCTAGTCATGAACGGGGCCTCGCTCTCGATTCACGTCGTTCCACACGGTTTCGAGGTCACCGGCGGTCGCGACTTCCAGGCAGCGCCACCCGGCTTCCCGCAGCCGTTCGCGGGCCGAAGCGACAACGGTACGTTGCACGAACGCAATGGCGGGATCGCAGTGACGGGCCAGCGCAACGAGGTCATCGACATCCGCTCCAGAGAGGCTGACCAACAGTGCAAAGGTCGGCAGCGACAGCTCTGCGCCGCGTAGAGCCGCACGCAACGGCACTCGGCGTGACGCTGCCAGGCGTGCGCTGCGACTCGGCCACGGTACCGGAACGACGCTCGCGAGGCCCTCTAACAGGGCCCGATCGCCGCCAGGGGCACGATAACTGGCCGGCACGTCGCCGTGCAGCCCACCAAGCGTCTGTTCGTCGCCCGGCACCAGCTGGCTCGCGCCGAGTTCGATGACTTCGAGCCGGTAGCCGGCGTCTATCAGGTGCACCCCAACTGATGCCGCCAGCTCGACCTGGAGTTCGAATGCGGCCACGAGATGCGGCGGCACCCGACCGGGACCCATGCCGGCTGCACCGGCCAGGGTGGTATCGAGCACAATGCGAGCCTCCGGATTGCTGCGCTGTTCCTCCTGCCGCACCATGATTTCGCCGTGCCTCGCTGTGGCCGGCCAGTTCACTCGGCGCAGAGCGTCTCCGGGCCGGTACTCGCGAGCGATGAGTTCGTCGGAGGTTTGGATGGCCTGGCGCAGCAGTTCCCGGATCGAGCCGTCATTGCTGGTCGGGGCGAGTCCCCCATCGGGAAGGAGCATGACCCGAGGTGTCACGATCAGGTCATGCGGCTCACCGACCAGGCGCAGGCCGCGCGCGAAGCCGAACGGGTCGTGGCGGAACACTCGGAGAGGTCCCACCGCGTAGACACCGCGCTGACGCGGCAAGACAGCGTATTCCAGTCGTACGCTGTCACCGGGCGCGCCTCGCCGACCCACCAGCGGCAGGATGGCGCCGGGCGGCGTATCGATACCGGACGATGCGGTATCGGCCCAGCTGGCGCCGCTCAACGGCCACGCCGAGAGATTGCGCAGGTGCAGGGACACGACGCTCTCGCCGCCGGCTGACAAGATCGGCGGCCGGAAGGTGCGGGTCGCTTCCACCCGCGCCGGTCGCAAGGACACATATCCGACCGCGATGAGGGGGGCCACGATGAGCATGCTGGCCACGAACAGCAGATCCCGGTTGTTCACGACGACCGCGTTGGCGAAGAGCAGGGCTCCGACCATCAGACAGACACTGCCGCGCCTGGTGAGCCGAGAGGTCAATCCTGCGGTGCGCCGCTGCAGCCAAGCCGACCGCTCCGAACCACCCGCCCCGCGCGCGGCCATGAGCTACGGCTGTCCGGTGGAACCGACCGGTCTGGCCGGAATCACGCGCACCGCCGGCAGCGTCGGCCCTGAACGCCCCGATGCCGGCGCGGCCGGTTCTGGTGCAGCGTTTGCCGGTGCAGCGTTTGCCGGTGCAGCGGATGCCGCCGCTCCGACCGGAACGGGAGTGTCGGCCAGGATTCGGCGCACGATGTCGTCGATGACGGGGCCGCTGTCCTGGTGGTGGTGGCCCAGGGCGCGGCTGGTTGGAACCAGCCGGTGACCGAGCACCGCCACGGCCAGGGAGTCGATGTCGTCGGGTAGCACGTAGTCTCGTCCGTTCAGGGCTGCCTGTGCCTTGGCCGCCCGAATGAGCTGCAGGGTCGCCCGCGGGCTGGCCCCGAGGCGCAGGTCCCGGTCATCGCGTGTGGCCCGCACCAGATTGACGGCATATTCTTTCACAGCGCCGGAGGCGAATATTGCTCGGGCGGTGAGCATCATCTCGCGCAGAATCTGCCCCGAAACGACGGCGGAGATCAGCGCAAGCGGGCTGTTGGTATCCCGAGAGTCGAGCATGGCGAGCTCGGATTCCGAGTCGGGATACCCCATGGAGATGCGGGCCATGAACCGGTCCCGCTGTGCTTCCGGGAGGGTATAGGTGCCCTCCATCTCGATCGGGTTCTGGGTGGCGATCACCGTGAAAGGCAGTGCGAGCGGGTACGTGACGCCGTCGACGGTGACCTGGCGTTCCTCCATCGACTCGAGCAGCGCCGACTGGGTCTTTGGGCTCGCCCGGTTGATTTCATCCCCGATGACGATGTTGGCGAACACCGGCCCTGGCTTGAATTCAAAGCGACGCTCGGCCTGGTTAAACACCGAGACGCCGGTCACGTCGGAGGGCAGCAGGTCGGGTGTGAATTGGATTCGCCCGACCGTGCAGTCCACGGAACGTGCCAGCGCCTTGGCGAGCATGGTCTTGCCCACACCGGGGACGTCCTCGATCAACAGGTGTCCCTCGGCCAGGAGCACGGTCAGGGCAATCTTCACGGCCTCGTGTTTGCCGTCGATGACCGTCTCGACGTTGCGCATGATCGCGCGCCCAGCGGCCTGAAGCTCGCTGAGGTCATCGGTCGACTCGGTGTTGAACGGCGCGGTCTGGAACGGCGCAGTGTCGGCCGGCGCAACCGACGCTAGTTCCACAGAAGAGCGAGCCGGCTGGCGGTTCATACCCGCGACCGCTCCAGGTACTGCGCCACTGCCCGGGGCACATACGGCGAGACGTCGCCGCCGAGACCGGCCACCTGACGCACCAGCGAGCTGGAGACGTGGGCGTTGGCCGGATCCGGCAAGAGGAAGACCGTCTCCACGGCGGCCAGGTTGCGATTGACAATCGCCATGGGCGTCTCATAGGCCACATCTACCTGAGAGCGGATGCCTTTCACCAGCACGCTGGCACCGACATCCATGCAGTAGTCCACGAGCAATCCCACGCTCCAGCTGGCGACCACGATGTTGGTGGGCATTCCGGCTTCTTTAATGGCCTGTTCCAACAGCGACACGCGCTGACTAATCGGCAATAGGGCCGATTTGTCGGGGTTGTGCACCACAAGCACGTGGAGCTCATCGAACAGGCCGGCCGCGCGATTAATCACGTCCAAGTGGCCCAGTGTGACGGGGTCAAATGATCCAGGGACAACGGCGATCCTGCGCATGCTCACACCCTACTGCCCGAGACTGACGGTGCGCTGCCTGGTCGTACGCTTCTGGTGGGCATATTCAGCCTTTCACGAGCCAGGTGCGCTCAGATTCGTTCAGTCGACGGGCAATCGCATCACGCAGGGCCGGGTTGATGCGGATGCCCGGATCGCCCGAAACGAGGTGGAAGGCGGCTTGTCGCGCCTCGGCAATCAGGTCGCCGTCCTCGGCCACCCGCAGAAAACGCAGTGACGTTCCCTCTCCCGATTGCATATCGCCGAGCACGTTGCCTTCCCGACGAAGCGCCAGGTCGAGTTCGGCGAGCCGAAACCCGTCGAGGGTCGCGGCAACATCACCGATGCGCTGACGGGAGGGCGACCCGGTGCGGGAGTTGGTGACCAACAGGCACAGCCCGGGTACGCCGCCACGTCCGACCCGACCGCGCAGCTGGTGCAGTTGGGAGACGCCGAAGCGTTCAGCGTCGAGCACGACCATGGCCGAAGCGTTGGGCACGTCAACGCCCACCTCGATGACGGTCGTCGCGACGAGAACGTCGATCTCACCGGCGGCGAAGGATTGCATGATGCGATCCTTCTCCTCGCTCGTCATGCGCCCGTGCAGGGCTTCGATGCGATACCCGGCCAGGGGTGCGAATCCACGCAGCCTCTCGTGTACGGTCTCAACGTTGGCAAGCGGCGTCTTCTTGTCGTCCTCAGACACGGGTGCCAGATCGGCGTCTTCTTCAACCTCGGCGGGTGAAATTGCCGGGCAGACCACGAAGCCCTGCCGCCCACGAGCGAGCTCCTCGGCCAGCTTGGTCCAGATGCGCTGGAACCAATCTGGGTGCTCGGCCAGCGGCACGACGATGCTCGTGATGCCCTGGCGCCCGGCCGGCAAAATGCGGATGGTGCTCACGTCGAGGTCGCCGAACACCGTCATGGCAATGGTGCGGGGAATCGGCGTGGCCGTCATGACGAGAACGTGCGGTGGCTCGGCGCCTTTCAGCCGCAGTGTTTCCCGCTGCTCGACGCCGAATCGGTGCTGTTCGTCGATCACGATCAGCCCAAGGTCGAAAAACGTCACGGTGTCGCTGAGCAGCGCGTGGGTGCCGATCACGATACGGGACTGGCCAGACACTGCGCGCAACAGGGCCTTGCGCTTCTGCGCGACCGGAAGTTTTCCGGTGAGCAGGGTCGGCATGAGTTCGGCCGCAAGATCGGGGCCGAGCAGAGTCGTGATCGACCGTAGGTGTTGCCCGGCCAGCACCTCGGTCGGTGCCAACAGGGCCGTCTGGCCGCCACTGTCGGCCACAGCGAGCATTGCCCGAAGCGCGACCACGGTCTTGCCCGAACCGACCTCGCCCTGCAGCAGGCGGTTCATCGGGCCGGACTGGGACATGTCGCCTGCGATCTCGACCGCGCAAATCTCTTGGTCGACCGTGAGTACGAAGGGCAGCGCGGCGTCAAACCGTTCGAGGTACCCGCCGGGCGTTGGCACCCGCGGGCGGGTGCGACGCTCCCTGGCCAAGCTGTGCCGCTGCATCAGGGCGCACTGCAGCACCCAGGCCTCGGTGAACCGCAGGGTGTTCTGGGCGGCCATCCACTCTGCCGGACTGTCGGGGCTATGAATCCAGCGGATGGCCTCGGTGTGCGTCAGCAGGCCGTGTTCGGCCCGCAGATCGTCGGGAACGGGGTCGGGCAGCGTGTCCATGCGCCGCAGCACGAGGTCGATCATGGTCTGCAGACTCCAGCTGGTCTCCGCTGCCGTTGCCGCGTAGATCGGAATGAGCGGCTTGTGTCGGAGTCGAACGGACGGGTCGTCGCGGGCCTCTTCTTCTTCACTTTCAAAGGTTTTATAAGCCGGGTTCGCCAGTTGACTCTGACCTTGGTACATCCGAACCTTGCCAGAGAAGCTGCCGCGCAACCCGGGGCGCAATTGCTCGAGGCGCCACTGTTGGCTGCTCTTGCCGAAAAACGTGAGGGTGAACTGGCCACCGCCATCAGAGATCACGACCTCGACGATCGTGCCGGGCCGTGATGACATGCGTTTTTCATGCACCGAAATAATGTCGGCAATGACGGTGACGTTGGCTCCGGGCGTAACCTGATTCAGGGGCCGGAGTACCTCGCGGTCTGCGTACTCGCGCGGGTAGTGGCTGAGCAGGTCACCGACGGTCTCCATGGCGAACGCCTTGCGCAGCGCGGTTGCCTTGACCGGGCCGAGCGCGATCTTGAGAGCGGAGTCGAGGGTGAGCGGTTTGAGCTCGGGCGCAGGCAGAGCGGCACCATCGAATTCGGGGCCAGCAGGGGCAGCGCTCGAACCGGTCATAGTTCCATCGTAAACCGACCCTCTGACATCGCGTCGTGCAGTCCTGCTGCGAGCCGGCTGCGGCTAGGCTCGGGAGGGTTATGACGCGAATTATTTCCGGGTTTGCCGGCTCTTTGACCCTGGCCGTTCCCAAGTCTGGCACGCGGCCTACCAGTGATCGCGTACGGGAAGCTATTTTCTCGGCCCTCGACTCGCGGGACGCCGTGTACGGCATGCGTGTGCTGGATTTGTATGCTGGGTCGGGCGCCTTGGGCCTCGAGGCGGCCAGTCGCGGAGCGCGAGTAGTGACACTGGTCGAGAACAGCTATGGCGCCGCGGCCATGTGCCGCAAGAACGGCGAGGCCGTACAGCGGTCTGCGCCGAAGGGCACCGAACTGAAGATTGCGGTCTCCTCGCAGGCGGTCCAGTCATTCTTAGCCGCTACAAAAGAGGGCTTCGACATCGTGTTCATTGACCCGCCGTATGACCTCAGTGAGGTTGAGCTGGGCCACAATTTAGGCGCGCTCGCCCCGCTGTTGGCCGACGACGCGCTCGTGGTGCTCGAGCGCAGCTCACGCTCGCCGGAGCCGGAGTGGGGCGAGGGACTCGAGCTTGAACGCCGCAAGGACTACGGCGACACGACCGTCTGGTACGCCTTCCCCGCTGAGCGGGGCTAGCCGGCGGAACCGTCCCAGCCGCGATACGGGTCCCAGCCACCCTGGTCGTGCGGCGCCCCGTCAACGGTGATCGAGCCGGCCGGGAGTGAAACGGATGCCGCGGCGACGTGACCGAGGCGGCGAAAGCCTAGCGGCAGAGCGGTATCGGGCGCAAAGGTGGCCAGCAAGCCGTGGTCTTCGCCGCCGCCGAGCGCGACCTCGATGCGATCGCCGAGGCAGGCGGAATCGAAGTCGATAGCGACACCGCTGGCCCGGGCGATGCGTCCGGCGTCGATGGCGAGGCCGTCGGAGACGTCGAGCATGGCGGTGGCGCCGGCGACGGCAGCGATCGGACCGCTCGCAATGGGCGGCATAGGAGTCAGCTGGGCGGCGACTTCGGCCGGGTGCGTGAGCTTGAGCGCATTGGCGCGATCGTAGTTGGGTACTCCATCGTCGTCGACGCCAAGGCGAAACAGCAGCTCGAGACCAATGCCGGCGTCACCCAGGCGCCCGGAGAGCGCCACGGTGTCGCCGGGGCGCGCGCCCGAGCGCACGACGGGCCCGCGGCCTTCGAGGTCGCCGAACGCCGTCACAGCGAGGGTCAGCGCATCGGATGCCGACAGGTCGCCGCCGACCACCCCGCAGCCGGGGGCGAGCGCTTCGCAGCAGTCGCGCAACCCGTCAGCAATGCCCTCGAGCACCGACACCGGTGTCGATGGCGGAGCCGCGATTGCCACGACCAGGGCGGTCGGGCGGGCACCCATGGCGGCAACATCGGAGAGATTGGTCGCTGCGGCTTTCCAACCGAGGTCGTGCGGTGTCGACCAGGCCAGGCGAAAGTCGGGACCTTGAATCATCATGTCGGTGGTGACGACGAATCGTGCATCGGGTGCCGAGATGACCGCCGCGTCGTCGCCGGGGCCGAGCAGTTGGGCTGCCGCGGTCGGCAGCCGGGGAAAGATTCGTGCGAGCACGGCGCCTTCGCTGAGGTCGGCGAGCGTTTCCGAAGCGGATGCCGTCGGTTCGGGCCCACGCGACGGGTTTACTATTGCAGATTCAGCCGACTCCGGCACGGCGATTGTGGGCGATTGCGATGCTGAAACTGGCGATGCCGAGGCCAGTTTGGATGGCATCGCAGGGGCTGGACGCGGGGCATCCGCAGAAGTCGTCATGTAAGAAACGGTAGCCTGAATACGATGTCTCACCCATTCCTGCTCCTGCGCTCAGCTTCTCTTCGTTCCGTCGCCGTCTTCAGCGTGCTCGCGAGCTCGCTGCTGTTGGCCGGTTGCGCCACTGCCGTGCCGCTAACCCCCGCACCGGACGCCACCAACGTGGCCTGTGCCGATGTCATCGTGCACTTGCCATCCAGTGTCGCCGATGAGGCAGCACGCGAAACGAACGCGCAGGCGACCGGCGCCTGGGGTGACCCGGCCGCGGTGCTGCTGCATTGTGGCGTTACGGTGCCGGAACCGACGACGCTGCCGTGCCTGAACATCAACGGCATCGACTGGATCGAAGACGACTCTGACGCCCCGACCTACCGGTACACGACGTATGGTCGTGATCCGGCCATTGAAATCGTGATCGACTCTGAACGGGTGAGCGGGTCGACGGCACTCATCGATGTGTCAAGCGCGGTCGGGTACGTTCCGGCGACCGGTGCGTGTGTCGGTGCCGAAGACGTGGCTCTGCCCACCGACGGGGCTACGAGCGTCCCGTAGGGGGCTCAGGGCGAGTTGCGCAAACCGGCCCGCCCTGGTGGATGGCCAACTTAAGTGCACGGCGGCTGAATACGACGGCTGGATGGTGCCGTCCCTTCGCGCTAGGCGAGTCAGCAGCCGTGGCGGGCGTGGGCTATGGCCACAGCGATGAGTTCATCGATCAGGTCGGGGTAGGTGTAGCCGCTGGCCAGCCAGCAGCTCGGAAACATCGAGATGCTGGTGAAACCGGGCATGGTGTTGATCTCGTTGATCACCCAGCCGGTCGCGGTGAGAAAGAAGTCCACGCGGGCCAGTCCGGCACCGCCGATCGCCTCGAAGGCGCGAATGGCCAGCCGCTGTACCTCGGCCAGTTCATCGGGTGCCAGCGGCGCCGGGCAGATCAGGTCGACACCGGGCGCGTCAAGATACTTCGCGGCGAAATCGTAGAAGTCCCGACCGGTCACGACAACCTCACCGGCCACGGAGGCTCGGGTCGGCTCCCCCGGACGTCCCTGCAACACCGCAATCTCGAGCTCCCGGCCGATCAGCCCGGATTCAATCAGCACCTTATTGTCTTCAGCGAGCCCGACCACCATCGCCTCGGCCAGCTGCTTCGGCGTCGACACCCGGCTGACGCCGACGCTCGATCCGGCCCGTACCGGCTTGACGAAGGCAGGCAGACCAAGCTGTTCCAGGGCCGCGTAAGCCATACCGGGAGCCTGCGCCCAGTCATCCGCCGTGATGGTGCGCCACGGCGCAACGGGCAGTGCGGCCTGTTGAAAGACGGTCTTGGCAAAGTGTTTGTCCATCCCCAAAGCAGAGGCGAGAACCCCAGACCCGACGTAGGGCAAGCCGAGCAGATCGAGCATGCCCTGGATGGTGCCGTCCTCGCCGAACGGTCCATGCAAAATCGGGAATATAAGGTCGACCGGACCAAGCGTTCGCTCACCGGACGCGTCGACAACGGTTAATTCCCGGCTAGTCGAACTTTGCGGCCAGCGCACCCGGGTGCCGTTATCCGCAACGACCGGCAATGTCGAGGCGTTGAGGACGAACTTGGCCGGGTCGTTTTCTTCGAGCACAAAGGCGCCGTCCCGGGTGATTCCGACCGGGATGACGGTGTACGCTTCAGGGTCGAGGGCTGCCAGCACCCCGCTCGCCGTGGCGCAGCTGATCGAATGTTCGCTGGAACGCCCTCCAAAGAGAAGCACCACCGTGAGCTTGTCCATCGTCAAGTGTCCTTTCGCCCTGCGGTTCGCCGGAGTCAGTTGTGAGGTGCGGCGCAATGTCGCGGGGATTGAGCGTGCCGTCGAGCACTTGGCGTACCTGTTCGACGATGGGCATCTCGACGCCCTTAGCGCGTGCGAGCTCGAGAATCGGCTTGACCGAGGCGAGACCTTCGGTGGTCTGCTGCATCTGCTTGACGACGTCGTTGATGCTGTAACCCTGGCCGAGAAGCCGGCCGGCGGTATTGTTGCGCGACAGCGGCGACTGGCAGGTGGCAATGAGGTCACCGAGGCCGGCCAGCCCGGCCAGCGTCTCGGCCTGGGCACCGTAGGCGACCGCGAAGTCGGTCATTTCGACCAGACCACGCGTGATGATCGACGCCTTGGTGTTCTCGCCGTAGCCGACGCCGTCGACGATGCCGATGGCGACGGCAATAAGGTTCTTCAGCACGCCGCCGAACTCGGTGCCGATGACGTCGGTGTTGACGTAAGAACGAAAGTAGCGGTTGGTCGCCAGTTTGGCCACGGCCTGCGCCGTTTCCAGGCTCGCGGAAGAGACGACGGCGCCGGTGGGCTGTTCCTTGGCGATTTCCAGCGCGAGGTTGGGACCGCTGATCGCGGCGATGCGATCGGGCTCGATGCGCAGTACCTCTTCGATCACGCTGCTCATGCGCATGCCGGTCGAGCGTTCGACGCCCTTCATGAGCGAGATGATGATCGCGTTCTCGGCCAGATACGGTTCCACCTGCTTGAGGTTTTCGCGCAGCGATTGGCTGGGTACCGAGACGAACACCATTTCGGCTCCGGCCAGCGCCAGGTCGAGACGACTCGTGGCGCGCAGGCCGACGGGCAGGTTCACGCCGGGCAGGTAGTCGCTGTTGCGGCGGGCTTCGGAGATTTCCCGGGCCAACTCGTGGCGGCGCGCCCACAGAACGACGTCGGCACCGCCATCCGTCAGAATTTTGGCGAAGGTTGTTCCCCAACTGCCCGCGCCGAGCACAGCCACCCGGGTGCCTGGTTGACTCTTCAGCAGCTGGGGGGTTCTAGGCTTCAAAACGACCGGTCTCTTTCTGGTTGTGCTCCGACGGATTCCACCGTTTGACCGGGGCTTTCTCGCCGCGCAGGTCTTCCAGCAGCGCCGTGATGGCGAGCATCACGATGGCGGTCGCCTCGTTGAGCGTCGCCGTGTCGAGGCTGCGCCCCCGAAACTGCCCGAGGTCGATCGGGTCGCCGATCTTCACTGTGATGGTCTTGCGCGGAAACAGGTGGACCTTCTTGGAATATCGTTCCATCAGGTGTTGGGTACCCCAGTGTGCGGCCGGGACGATCGGAATTCCCTGCTCCAGTGCGATGCGCACGGCACCGGTCTTGCCGCGCATCGGCCACAGGTCGGGGTCGCGGGTGAGCGACCCTTCCGGGTACACCACGACGATCTGGCCCTTATCGACCAGACGCTGGGCGGCCTTGACCGGTTCGCTGCCGCGCACCGATCCGCCGCGCTGCACCGGAATCTGCCCCGATTTGGTCAGCACCCAGCCGATGACCGGGATCTTGAAAACGGATGCTTTCGTCAGAAACCGAGGCAGCCGCCCCAATTTCCAGGCCACGACCCCCATAACCACGGGGTCGATCTCGCTGTAGTGGTTCGGCGAGAACACGAAGGCGCCGCTGCGCGGAAACTTGTGAGCATCGATGATCTCGTAGCGTGCGGCGAGGTTCATCACCGGCAGAATCAGCCCAGCGAGAATCCAGAACGCCGAAGGGCGACTCTTCTCTGAGCGAATCTTGGTGGCCGACTCGGGCGCTTTTGGCACGTCGTTGTTTTCAGGCACGCGCCTATTATCCTTCGAGATCGAAGTCCGCCCCCAAAAGTCGCAGCTTGCCGATAAAGTTCTCGTATCCGCGGCTGATGATACCCACGTTGCTGACCGTGGAGGTGCCTTCAGCCGAAAGCGCCGCGATCAGGTGACTAAAACCGCCGCGTAGGTCGGGCACGACGATGTCGGCGCCGTGCAGCTTCGTCGGGCCGGTGATGACGGCCGAGTGATTGAAATTGCGCTGACCAAACCGGCACGTGTGCCCACCGAGGCATTCCTTGTGAATTTGAATGGTCGCGCCCATCTCGACGAGCGCATCGACGAAGCCAAACCGCTGCTCGTACACAGTTTCGTGCACGATCGACGTTCCGTGTGCCTTGGTCAGCGCAATGACGAGCGGTTGCTGCCAGTCCGTCATGAAACCGGGATGAACGCCCGTTTCGATAATTACGGGCTTCAAATCGCCGCCGGGGTGATAAAAGCGGATGCCGTCGTCACAGATATCGAAAGCTCCGCCGACCTTGCGGAACACGTTGAGGAAGGTGATCATTTCGGGCTGGCGAGCACCACCGACGAAAATGTCGCCGTCGGTTGCGAGGGCCGCGGCGGCCCAACTGGCGGCCTCGTTGCGGTCGAACAGCGCGCGGTGGTTGTAGCCGAGCAGGCGTTCGACGCCCTCGATGCGAATGACCCGGTCGGTGTCGACCGTGATGATGGCGCCCATCTTCTGCAGAATGTTGATGAGATCCATGATCTCGGGCTCGATCGCCGCGCCCTTGAGCTCGGTGAGGCCGTCAGCTCGCACCGCCGTGAGCAGCACCTGTTCGGTGGCTCCGACGCTCGGGTAGGGCAGTTCGAGCTTGGCGCCCTTGAGTCCGTTCGGCGCCGACATGCGGATGCCGTTGGGCTGCTTTTCGACGACGGCACCGAACTTACGCAGCACCTCGAGGTGAAAGTCGATCGGTCGGTCGCCGATGCGGCAGCCGCCGAGATCGGGGATGAATGCTTCACCGAGGCGATGCAGCAGCGGTCCACAGAACAAGATCGGAATGCGCGAGGAACCGGCGTGGGCATCAATCGCGGCGAAGTGCGCGCTCTCCACGTCAACCGGGTCGAGGATCAGTGTTCCGGGTTCGTCGCCCTCGGTGACCTTGACGCCGTGCACCTCCAGCAGCCCGCGAACAATCCGAACATCGCTGATGTTCGGAACGTCCTTGAGCACGCTCGGGGTCTCACCGAGCAGGGAGGCGACCATGGCCTTGGTGACGAGGTTCTTCGCCCCCTTCACCTCGATGCGGCCGACCAGGGGAATTCCCCCACGAATGGTGATTTTATCGGCGGTCAGGCCGACGGATGCTCCGTGGTTCGCAGCGCTCCCCCGCCCACTCGCATCGTCGTGGTTTCGAGCGTCGTTCAACTTCTTCGCCTCGTCGGTTTCGCTAAGATCTGTTTCGCGCAGAGTGCTCACAAGTTACCTGTCCTGGTACAAATTAGTGCAAATGCAAATTACATCAAATTGATGCTGGAAGATTCGGGGGAAAGGGCGGGAAGGGTGCGGGGCAACCAGGATTCGCGTTTGGTTTCAAATTCACTGATTCGCGCTTCGTCACGCAGGGTCAGCCCGATGTCATCCAGACCTTCGAGCAGCCGCCATCTAGTGTAATCATCGATTTCAAAATTCACCGTCAGATCGCCGACACGCACGGTTTTACTCACCAGATCCACGGTCAACTCAACGCCCGGCTCGCACTCGACCAGGTTCCACAGGGTTTCAGCATCCGCTTCGCTGATCTGGCCGGCGAGCAAGCCCTGCTTGCCCGAGTTGCCTCGAAAGATGTCACCGAAGCGCGGGCTGAGCACCACGTCAAAGCCATAATCGCGCAGCGCCCAGACCGCGTGCTCCCGCGAGGAACCGATGCCGAAATCGGCGCCGGCAATGAGTACCCGACCGCCCTGGTATTCCTTCTTATTGATCACGAATTCGGGATCGAGGCGCCAGGCTGCGAACAGGGCGTCTTCGAAACCGGTGCGTGTGACGCGCTTGAGGTGCACGGCCGGGATGATCTGGTCGGTGTCCACGTTGGATCGGCGCAGCGGCACCGCGATGCCGGTGAAGGTGGTGAATTTCTGCATGTTACTGGTCTCCATCCTGAACGAGGTCCCACGGGCTTGAGAGCGTGCCACGAATGGCCGTGGCGGCCGCAACGAGCGGCGACACCAGGTGGGTGCGCCCGCCCTTGCCCTGTCGTCCTTCAAAGTTGCGGTTGCTGGTCGACGCGCAGCGTTCACCCGGTTCGAGTTGGTCGGGGTTCATTCCGAGGCACATCGAGCAGCCGGCGAAACGCCACTCGGCACCGAAATCGAGGAAGATCTGGTCAAGCCCCTCGGCTTCGGCCTCGATGCGCACCCGGGCCGAGCCGGGAACGACCATCATGCGCAGTCCCTCGGCCTTGGTCTTGCCCTTGATGATCTCGGCGGCGGCCCGCAGGTCCTCGATTCGACTGTTGGTGCACGAGCCGAGGAAGACGGTGTCGACCCGAATCTGCTTCATCGGCGTTCCAGCCGTCAAGTCCATGTATTCCAGGGCCCGCTCGGCCGCCGAACGCTCGTTCGCGTCGATGATTTCGGCGGGGTTCGGCACGGACTCGCTCAGCGACACGCCCTGGCCGGGGTTGGTACCCCAGGTCACGAACGGTTCGAGCTCGTTTGCGTCGATGATGACCTCGGCATCGAAGCTGGCCCCCTCATCGGTGGCCAGGGTCTGCCAGTAGGCGACGGCCGCGTCCCAGTCGGCGCCGCGCGGTGCGTGGGCGCGACCCTTGAGGTAGTCGTAGGTAACCTGATCTGGCGCGACCATTCCGGCGCGGGCGCCGGCCTCGATCGACATGTTGCAAATGGTCATGCGCCCCTCCATGGAGAGGGCGTGAATGGCCTCGCCGCGGTATTCGAGCACATAGCCGGCTCCGCCGCCGGTGCCGATCCTGGCGATCACGGCGAGAATGACGTCCTTCGCCGTCACGCCTTCGCGCAGCGCACCGTTGACCGTGATCGCCATGGTCTTGAACGGGTTCAGCGGCAGCGTCTGGGTCGCCATGACGTGCTCGACCTCGCTCGTGCCGATGCCGAGCGCCATCGCCCCGAAGGCCCCGTGGGTGGAGGTGTGCGAATCGCCGCAGACCACGGTGATGCCCGGCTGGGTTAGGCCGAGCTGCGGGCCGACGACGTGCACGATGCCCTGCTCGATGTCACCGAGTGAGTGCAGCCGCACCCCGTATTCGGCGCAGTTGCGGCGCAGGGTTTCGATTTGGGTGCGGCTGGTCGGGTCGACGATGGGCTTGTCGATGGCGAGGGTCGGCGTGTTGTGGTCTTCGGTCGCGATGGTCAGATCGGGCCGACGCAGCGGCCGGTTGGCCAGGCGCAGTCCGTCGAAGGCCTGCGGGCTGGTCACCTCGTGCAGCAGATGCAGGTCAATGTAGATCAGGTCAGGGGTACCGTCTTCACCCTTGGTGACGAGGTGCTTGTCCCAGACCTTCTCGGCGAGCGTGCGCAGGGCGGTGTCGGAGATTCTCGTCGAAGTGGGTATTACATTGGTCATTTTGAGCGTCTTCCTCACGAATCGATGGCAGCCACGCCGAACTTGCGCGACGAGAAAGGCCTCAGTACAGGGACTCGTCGCGGCAGATAAGAAGTCGGTTCAGCACCACGGATTCAGGGTAACACCTCCCCCAGCGGCCCGGCTCGCGAACGCTCAGCCGACCGTCGACTTCACGTAGACGACGCTCACATTGTCACGTCCACCGTGTTCGATCGCAGCATCGACGAGAATGTCGGCCGTGCTGCGCCCGTCAGCAGCCAAGTGGATGTCCACAGCCAGCAACCGCGCAATCGTCACGTCGTCGAGTTCCTTGGTCAGCCCGTCGGAGCAGATCAGGAACGACTGCTCCCCCGCAGCGGGCAGCAGCCAGACGTCTGCGTCGACGAATTCGTCGGCGCCGATCGCCCGGGTGATGACATTGCGTTCCGGGTGCTTCTCGGCATCCGCTCGAGAAATCAGGCCAGCATCGACCATCTCCTGCACGGCGGAGTGGTCGATCGACAATTGGGCCAAAACGCCATCGGACCAGATGTAGACCCGGGAATCACCGACGTTGAACGCCATCCAGTGATAACCAACCTCGTCACCGGCATCGACCAGCGCAATCCCGGCCAAGGTCGTTCCCGACACCGCGGTGCCGGAGTCGCCGTCAGCGCTTAGATCACGTACGGCATCGTTCGACGAGTGGATGGCATCCAGAATGCGCTCGGGAGTGGACGGCAGGTCGCGGGCGATGTGCTCGTCGAACACGCGCAGCACGGTCTGACTGGCGACGTCACCCCGGGCGTGTCCGCCCATGCCGTCGGCCACCAGAAAGACCGGAGACTGCGCGAGAATGCTGTCCTCATTGACCTTGCGCACGTTGCCCACATCGCTGCGCACACTGAACACGAGACGAGCGGTGCTGTTGGAAAATTCGATGGTGCTCTGCTGATTCAGAGTCATGAATCCCCCGTTCGCCGCCACCTGGCCTCGTTCAATCATTCCCCAGCGTTGACCGAAATCTCTTCGGCGAGCGTGTGCCCACGCTTGCGAGCATCGTGACGGGCCTTGATCAGGCTCGCAACCGTTGCCACGGCCATGCTACCGATGATCACGCCGAGCGAAGTCCAGGTGTCGATCTCGGGTGCCCACAATATGGGGTCGCCGCCGTTGATGAAGAACACCTCGTTGGTGTGCATTGCGTGCAGCACGAGCTTCACGCCAATGAAGCCGAGGATGACGGCGATACCGTACTTCAGGTACTCGAGGCGTTCGAGCAGTCCGCCGAGCAAAAAGTACAGCTGCCGCAGGCCCATCAGGGCAAAGAGGTTGGCCGTGAAGACGATGAAGGGGCTTTGGGTGATGCCAAAGATCGCCGGAATAGAGTCGAGCGCGAAGATGAGGTCGGTTGTACCGATCGCAATAAACACGATCAGCATCGGGGTGAAGACCTTCTTGCCGTCGATCAGCGTGCGCACCTTGGAACCATCGAATTCCGAGGACATGCGAATGCGGCGACGGAGCAAACGAATGACACCGTTTTCTTTCTCTTCGGTTTCATCTTCAGACGAGAACGCCTGCTTCAACGCGGTGTAGAACAAGAACGCGCCGAAGATGTAGAAGATCCAGGCATAACTTTCGATCAGCTGGGCGCCGAGCAGAATGAAGATTCCACGCAGCACGAGGGCGATAATAATGCCCACCATCAGCACTTCCTGCTGGTATTTCCTCGGCACCGAGAATCGGGCCATGATGATGACGAACACGAACAGGTTGTCGATGGACAGGCTGTACTCCGTCAGCCAGCCAGCCAGAAATTGGCCAGCGTGTTCGGCGTCGCCGAGAACCAGCATCAGGAGCGCGAAGATCAGCGCGAGTCCCACGTAAAAAGCGACCCACAGGCCGGCCTCTCGCATGCTCGGAACGTGCGGGCGCTTGTAGACGATGAGCAGGTCGGCGACCAAAATCAGGGTCAGAACGACGAGGGATCCAGCTTCGAACCAGAGAGGGAGAGCGAGTTCCACGGGGGCCTTTCAAGATATGACGGGAGTCGGTGTTACAGAACCCGAAAGTCTCTCCCGCACCGAAAGCATCCGCTGGGAGCCCATCGATACCACCGCGACCGGGGCCCCGCCAGTGCGGCCCGTATTGACGATCGCGACATAAGGCCCGATCGGGCCCAGAGGGATACTCCCCTTCGCTTGCAAAATTCTAACAGTGCGTTGGTCGCGCTCAGCACTCGACCACCGTCGCCGCAGTGCCACCTATAGTTTAATCTTATGACTATGGACTGGGTTCGATGACGGCCCCAGGCACCCCGCAGGAGTACCTCGATTGGTCCGAGAACGGCGTGCCGGCCTCCGCGCTCTGGCGGTCGGCCAATAAAGCCCCGGCCCCGAAACGCGTCGTGCCGGTTGATGACAGCATCACCGCAGATGTCGCCTACCGGCTGGCCTCGCAAGGCGTCGCACTGCTCTGGACCGGCGACTTTCGGAACGCCCGCCAGATTCTGACCGCTCTGGAACACCGCACCAAGCCCCGGCCTGACAAGACCGAGCGCACGACCGCCGAACTGTTCTACCGCTATCGGCAGAACCGGTCGCATCGGGCCCGCATTCTTGGTCTGCTGCTGGTTCCGCTGGAGATCGGAAACGTCATCGGCTTGCGGCGAGCTCCCGACGTGCGCGCCGCCACGGTCGATGCTTATGGAAGCATCGCGGAGGCATCCGTTGTCTCCTTGCACGAGGTGCTCGGCACGATCGGTGCCCACCAGTGGCGCACCAAGGGCATTCCCGTCACCGCGCTGAACGCCTCGATCTACCCGCACTACGGCACCTTCTTTCCGGTGCGCAGCGAGTACGTCGACCTGGTTGCTACGGCCCCGCTGGCCGCACCGCAGGTGGCCTTCGACATCGGCACAGGCACCGGCGTGCTCGCCGCAGTGCTCGCGACGCGGGGTGTGCAGCGGGTGGTCGCGACCGATTTTGAGCCGCAAGCTGTCGCATCCGCTCGAGAAACGATGTCACAACTCGGGCTCAACGATCGGGTCGAGGTGCAGCTGACCGACCTGTTTCCCGAAGGGCGAGCCGATCTGATCGTCTGCAACCCACCCTGGATTCCGGCAACCGCCCATTCCCTCCTCGATGCGGCCGTCTATGACCCCGGGTCACGCATGCTCAAGGGTTTCCTGGCCGGGGTGATCGACCACCTGGAGCCGAATGGTGAGGTTTGGCTCGTACTCTCGGACTTTGCCGAGCTGGTCGGGCTGCGCTCCCGCGACGATCTCATGTCCGTGATCGATTCGGCTGGTTTGCGGGTCATCGCAGCGCTCGACGCGCTCGCCGTGCACTCGCGGGCACGCGACACGAGTGACGCCCTGCATGCGGTGCGCGCGAACGAAGTCACGTCACTCTGGCGCCTTTGTGCGAACTCAGACCGCGCCGCTCACGGCTTAAACTGAAAAACCCAGCCCCTTCAGCAGAAGGGAGCCGGGCAACTGTGACCCCAGCGGGATTCGAACCCGCGTTACCGCCGTGAGAGGGCGATGTCCTAGGCCGCTAAACGATGGGGCCGTTTTTGCAACTCACCGAGTATGCCACACGGAACAGCGCAGTTCCAAACTGAGCGCTCGCGGCGCGTCGCGACGACGGTAAACAGCATTCAAGAAAGCGGATGCTGTTGCGCCACGGCTCGAATCGCGCTTAGCTCGGGGCATGAAACTGACCAAGCTGGAGCATGCCGCCCTGATCGTCGAACTCTCGGGCAGCAAGCTGTACATTGATCCCGGCTCTTTCACCACGGCGCTTACTGATACGGCGGGCGCCGTCGCCGTGGTCATCACCCACGAACACGCCGATCACTGGACCCCAGAACAGCTGCACCGGATCGTCGAAATAAACTCTGACCTGCGTATCTTTGCTCCGGCCGGCGCAGCGCGGGCCATCGCCGCCTTCGACGCCGACCTCGACGTGACCACGGTGCAGGCCGACGACACCGCCATCGTCGAGCCGTTTTACTTGCGCTTCTTCGGCGCAACACACGCGGTCATTCACGAGTCGATCCCGGTCATCGACAACGTCGGGGTGCTGGTTAACGATGAGCTGTACTACGCCGGCGATGCCTTCACGATTCCCGAGGGTGTCGCGGTCGGCACGCTTGCGGTTCCGGCCGCAGCACCGTGGATGAAAATCAGTGAGGCGATGGATTACATTTTCGCCATCAAACCCAGGCGCAGCTTTTCCACCCACGAAATGTTGCTTTCCCGCGCTGGAAAAGACTTGTCCAACGTGCGATTCCAGAATGTCACGGAGCTCGGTGGCGGGGAGTTCTTTGCCCTGGAGCCGGGCGACAGCATCGATCTTTAGGCACGACCGGGCCTGGGCATCCGCTCGCAACGACCCACCCTCAGCTAGTCTGCAATTGCTGCGTCGTAGAGTGCAGTTACTGCAGATTAGGCCCGCGTGGGTCGCACAGAACTGAGGAAAGCACGATGAAGTCCGAATGGGTCATTGACGCGCGAGGCCTGGAGAAATCCTATGGGTCTGGGGCGAGCCGTTTCGATGCCTTGAAGGGGGTGTCTGTTCAGATCATCGCCGGCGAGTCCGTGGCCATTGTCGGCAAGAGCGGCTCGGGCAAATCGACCCTGATGCACCTGCTGGCACTGCTCGACGAGCCCGACCAGGGAACACTGCGGGTCACCGGCACAGATGCCAAGTCACTCTCGAAGCGCGCGGTCAATGAACTCCGCAATAAGGAGTTCGGCTTCGTCTTTCAGCAGTTCTTTCTCACCCCGAACGTCAGCGTGCTCGACAACGTCATCCTGCCGCTCAAGATCGCCGGCATGGGCGGCAAAGAACGACGGCGCCGCGGCATGGATGTTCTCAAACAGCTCGAGCTGACCGACAAGGCCGACAACAAGGCGACCACTCTCTCCGGCGGGCAAAAGCAGCGCGTGGTCATCGGCCGCGCTCTGGTCAATGTGCCGCGGGTGATTTTCGCCGACGAACCGACCGGAAACCTCGACACCGCCACAGGAGCAGTCGTTGAAGACATCCTCTTTGAGCTCAATCGCAGCCAGGGCATAACGCTCGTCATCGTCACCCACGACGAGGACCTCGCCGCTCGCTGTGACCGCCAAATCTATATTCGCGACGGACTCGTCGTGTCGCACACCGCCCCAACGACCGGCCCTGACGCCCAGCCCCTGAACTCCGCCGGAGGCGCAGCATGAGAACCAAAGATCTCATCGCCACCGCGATCTCCAACACCTTTCGCAGCAAGCTCCGCACGACGCTGACCGTTCTGGCGATCTTCGTTGGCGCGTTCACCCTCACCCTGACCAACGCGGTCGGCGCCGGCGTCAGCCAATACGTCGACGCCCAGGTCGGCGCCCTCGGCTCCCCCGATGTCTTTATCATCACCCAGGCCAGCGAAGCGACCGAAGCCGGCGACGGTCCGGTCGAATACGACGCCGAGAGTTCCGCAACGGTCTCCAGCCAACAAGGGCCTCCCGGCACCACGACCAAGGCGCTGACAAATGCTGACCTCATGACGATCGCTGAAACCGCCGGCATCGAGTCGGTCGACCCGATCCGTTCGGTGCAACCCGACTACATCGAATACCAATCTGGGACACCATACGAGTTCAGCATCAACGCCACCTCGGCAGTCACCACAGCTGACCTTACGGCGGGCGCCCAGCTCGATGGCAGCGCCAACGACGCGCAAGTTGTACTGCCGGACACCTTCGTCACTCCGCTCGGCTTTGCCTCGGCCGATGAGGCCGTCGGAGCATCCGTTTCGATCGGGATCACCGATATTCTTGGCCAGAAGCACACGGTCGACGCGACGATCGTCGGCGTCTCGCTCGACAGTCTGCTTGCTGCGGGTGCCGGTGCCAACGATGCGTTGATCGCCGAGTTGGCCGACGCGCAGTCCGGCGGCATCGAAACCGCCGTCACGAGCTACGGCGTGGCTGTCGCCCACTTTGATGCCGCTATGTCTGACGCCGAAGTGACCGTCCTCAAGGCTGATCTCGCCGCTGACGGCTACACCGCCAGCACGATCGCGGACCAGCTCGGCGCCGTGCAGACGGTGATCAACGGCATCGTCGGTGTGCTCAACGCCTTCGCCGTGATCGCCTTGATCGCAGCGGCATTCGGTATCATCAATACCCTGCTGATGAGCGTGCAGGAACGAACCAGAGAGATCGGCCTGATGAAGGCCATGGGTATGAGCGGCAGCAAGGTCTATACCCTGTTCAGTCTCGAAGCCATTTTTATCGGGTTTCTCGGCAGCGCGATCGGGGCCGGAGTGGCCATCGGCCTTGGCTCGGCGTTGAGTGCCGTGCTCTCACAGGGTTTCCTCTCCGGGCTGCCGGGACTGAATATTCTGTTGTTCGAACCGATGTCAGTGACTTTCGTCATTCTGCTGGTCATGGTGATCGCTTTTCTCTCTGGAACCCTTCCAGCCCAGCGAGCCGCCAAGCAGAACCCGATCGAGTCGCTGCGCTACGAATAGCGCTCATAGTGGAGATAAAGCGGATGACGCGTGAGCAACCCGAGTCTGTAGCTTTCCTATTGGTCAGACTCCAACGGCAACTGTTTTAATGGGGCTGCCCGCAACTTGGCCAGGTGCAGCGGGCGCATTGCGTGTCAGTGGCTCTGCCTCAACCGACGCGGCATTATCCGCAGCTCGCTGCAAGAGCCACGTGATCGTGTCCTAAAGCTCTTGATAGTGCATCGGCTTGGTGATGTATGCGCCACATCCGGCCTGACGCACTCGGTCCTGATCATGAGTCATGGCCAGCGCGGTCAGCGCAATGACCGGAATTTCAGCAGTAAGGGGGTCATTATTTTGCTGGGCAGTAGCGACGAACCCGTCCATCCCTGGCAACTGGATATCTATCAGAATCAGATCCGGCACTTCCACCCGAGCGATCAACAATCCGCTTTCGGCATCAGCGGCCCACGGCGTCGTATGGCCGGCATGTCGCACGAGCAGGGTGTCAAGCTTCATATTGACGGGGTTGTCTTCAACGATCAGAATTCTGGCCACGTCGTCATGTGCCCGCCGACTTGCCCCGAGAGCTGCTCGAGCGCAGAGCGCGCTTGACCTCGGCGATGAAGGACGTTCGGTCGAAGTTCTCCGTGCCCAGCACCCGCACTGGCTGACTCGGGTCGCTATCCACCACCGCTGATTCCTGCTTAGTGAGCGGTTTACCGGTCACAATCAACACGGGGATCTGTTCGGTCGTCGCGTCGCTTTGCAGCGCCAACACGACCTGATAACCGCTGAATCCTTCCATCATGAGGTTAAGAAGAACCAGGTCCGGATGCAACCTCTGCGCCATCTCGATGGCCGCCTCCTTGGTGAAAGCGCGCTCAACTGCATATTCCGGTTCGGTCAAAAATCGTGCGATCACGTCAACGGTTTCGGGATCATCGTCAGCAACCAGAACGCGTCGGGTGCGCAAGGATTCAGGGCTGAGGCCCAGCGCGTCCAACGACTGTTGCAGCGCGGCCCGACTGATCGGCTTTTCCAGTACAGCGGCCGCACCGTGGGTCAAGGCCAGGCTCACATCGGCTGCTCCGGCGATAATCACGATCGGCACCGCGGCGAGATCAGAGATCTCATGCAGGCGCATCAGAAAACCCCAACCGTCAATTCCCGGCAAACGGATATCCAGGGTGATGATACTCAGATTCTGGTGCGGAGCAATTTTTAACCCCTCTTCGCCGCTGTTAGCGACAATGACCCGAAATCCTTCGGCCTCCAACAGGAGCCGCAGCACTTCAGCGCCCTTGATGTCGTCCTCAATGATGAGGGCAACGTGTTTCTTCTCCGATCCATCGTGTGCGGGCAGACCCTGCAGACTCTCGGTCGCCCCCGGCGACGTTCCCGTCGATTCTTTCACGGCAGCGGCCTCACGGTCACGCTTGTCCGACAGCAAGGAGACACCCACGGCACCCTTGTCTTCCCGATTTGAAACATCACCTCCTGCCGCGTCTGCGGATCCACCGTCGAGGACAAGCGGCTCAGGCTTCGCCGCACTGTCCGCACTGTCCGCGCTGTCGGAGCCGTGGTAAGGATGAGGTTTGGGCGCGTCGTCTATCGACCTGGGTACTGTGCCCGTACTTTTCGCGGCGCGCAGCTCGGCGCCACCCCGCGACATTTTTGCCTCCGTGCCCGACCAAGCTGGGGCGATGTCGTCGGTCGCTCCGATTGGAATCCAGATGACAAAACTGGCACCCTCACCCATCTCACTTGCCACGGCCACGGTGCCACCCTGAAGCTCCACCATTTGTTTGACTGTGGCGAGACCGAGTCCGGTGCCTTCGAACTTTCGCGCCAAGGTGCTATCGATCTGACTGAAGGCAAGAAAAAGTTTTGATATGTTCTCGGCGGAAATACCCATTCCGGTGTCGTCGACGCGAATCTCCAAAAAGTGTTCGATGTCGCTCTTAGGCAGCGGAAAATCATGCACCGGCCGGGTACCGGCGATCGTCCCAATGGCGCTACGGGCTACTCGGCTTGCTTTAAGTGTGATCGTCCCGTTGTCGGGTGTGAACTTGACAGCGTTCGACAGCAGGTTGTACACGATTTGTTTGGTTTTCCGTCGGTCGAGCAACGGTTTTCCCAGGTTATCCGCTCCCTCAAACGCGAGGTGAAGGCCATGAGCCGAAGCATCACTTCGCACGATCAATAGGCTTTGGTCCAGTAGTGCACGCACATTAACCGGTTCCAACTCGATGTCCATCATTCCAGCCTCAACTTTGGATAAATCGAGGATGTCATTGATGAGGGACAAGAGGTGGTGCCCGCTGGCATAGATGTCCCCAACGTACTCACGCTGGGAGGCGGTCATCTCCCCCATGAGACCGTCCTTGAGCGCTTCAGAGAACCCGATGATGGCATTCAGCGGGGTGCGCAATTCGTGTGACATCGTTGCGAGGAACTTCGTCTTCATGCGGCTGGCTTGTTCCAGATCAATGTTCGTTTTACGAAGCGCTCCCTCCAGGCGCTTGCGCTCGGTGACATCACGGGCCGAGGCGAAAACGCCCTGCACCACTCGATCTCGATCGTAGAAAGTCGCGGCGTTGTAGGACACGTCGGTCTCATCTCCGTCGATGGACCGCACTGTGAGTTCGTAGTCGCACACCTTGCCTTCCGCCAGAGCACGTTTGATCGCCGTGTCAGCCCGGGCTGGGTCGGTGAAGAAGTTGCGGCAGGGGGCGCCAATGAGCTCGTCCCTGGTGCGCCCGGTTAGTTCGATCATCTGCTGGTTCACGTCAGAGATGATCCCCCTGGTATCGGTCATCATGAGCGCATCGATGTTGGATTCAATGAGAGACCGTGTATAAAACTGTTGGTCGCGCAGTCGTTGGTCGAGTACAGATTGGGCGATCGATGCCTGGTTGCGCGCCGTGTTGTCGGCGCTGATCAACAAGTAGCCGATAATCTTTTTGTCGGCGTCACGTAATGCCGTGACCGAAATTGTGGCTGGAAAGCGGCTGCCATCCTTGCGAATCGTAGTCAATTCATAGATGTCTTCGATTCCCCGGCTGGCTTTATAAACCAGGGCTTCAAAACCAGGCTCAATTTTCGTCCCGAGCTCGGCACTCAGCTCGGTTGCTCTGGCAATGATTTCTTCTGGATCGTGCAAGTCTCCCGGTACAACCTTGTTCACGATTTCTTGCTCTGTATAGCCGAGCAGGCGTTGCGCGCCCACATTGAAAATCTGAATGACACCGTCGGCGTCAGTAGCAATGCTGGAAAAATTGACGCTGTTGAAGATCGCGTCTTGCAGACTTATGGTCTGCTCCAACAGATTCTTTTCCAACGCCTCTTGGCGCTCGCTCGAACCACCCCGATCAGCAACGCTCTTCTCTGTTGTCGCTGGGGCTGTGTCAGATATCGCAGTCCGGGAATGACTTTTGCGGCTATGGGATGTCATGGTCATCACGCCTTCCGAGATCTACCGATACGAGGTGGAGTTTAAGTAGAAATTCAGCGCTTCGCGGTCGAGACGAATAGGCTCGCAGTCGGCAACTTTGCCTCGCTGGCCTACCGTGCGTCGACTTGGAAATATGCTCACTTATATCTATAGCATGAAAAAGAAAATGACCCCTTCTTGGGGCGGAGATCGCTGCACGGCGCTGCAGGAGGTTCGGCGCACCAAAGCAACATCCAGTATCTCTGTGGAGTTTCTCGACACCGTGCAGGTCAGTGGTTCTGATCATGCTGCAGTGAGTTCGGGAAGGGGAATCACCCCCGTGAGGATGCTGGCGTCGATGGTTGCGAGGGCGTTGTTGAATGCATCCAGTTGGCGCACGGAGCCCGCTGATCAGTAGCGGCGGGTTGAGGCTTCCGCTCGTCGTGTTGCTCGCCGTGGACAGCGCCGCCGAGGCGGAGCAGAGCTGCAGGGTTGGGGAATACGCCGACGATGAGGTTTGGCGTTTGATCTTTTTGTTGAGGCGCTCGATGGGGTTGGTTGGCCGGATCTGCCGCCAGTGTTCGGGCGGGAACCCGCAGAACGTGAGCAGGTCGCTGCGGGCGTCGTGGAGCATTTGGGCTGCTTTGGGGTGGGAGCGTTCGAGCATGCGGGTCACCTCGTCGAACTGCGCCTGAACGTGCTTGGCGTCGGGAGGGGCGAAGATGGTGCGGATGGCCTTCTTCAAACCGGAGTGCGAGTCGGAGATGACGAGGTTGACACCGTCGAGGCCGCGGATTTTCAACGACCGGAGGAAGCTGGTTTAGAACACCTCGGTCTCGCTGTCACCTCCGGAGAAGCCGAGGACCTCGCGGCGTCTATCGGCGGCACGCCGATGGCGACGATCGTAGCTTGGGAGATGACGCGGTGGTTGACGCGGGCCTCGCAATCCGTGGTGTCGAGAAACACGCAGGGGTACCCGGTCACGTAGGGGTCCCGGTCACGTAGGGGTCCCGGTCACGAAACGCAGCGACTTCCCCGTCTAATCCTTGCAATTTCGGGATACTTCGGACTTGGAGATGCCGGTGTCGGCGCCGATGAGGGCGGCCGCCTCGGCATCGATGAGTTCTTAGTGAAGGGTTTCGGTCGCGACGCGAATACGGTTGGGGACATGGGTGAGCTTGAGTTCTGCGAGGAGCTCAAGCAGGGCAGACTGGTCTAGAGCCATCTCTAATGGTTAGTAGCTGGCCTGGGGCTTGCTGGCAAGCTGGTATCGGCCTTTCCCAACGTGACTCAAGAGCCATCTGTCCCGCGAAAGCGGTGGCTTTCACACGACCTGTCCGCTGGGCTAGGTCGGTGCCGGCCTGACCCGTTTCGATGGCTTCATAGAAGGTTGTCCACCCACGCTCCGGCGGGGGTGTGACTCATTAGAGATCTGCCTCGCGACAATTCTCCCAGGCCCGGATAACGAACCATTTACCGGAAGAAGACACTTCGTGAGCACCGTGGCTGACACATACAAATACGTCATCGGCGTGGATACCCACGCCAAAACGCACACCTACGCAGTCGTTGCTGCCGCTACTGGCGCAGTCATTGACACCGCTTCGTTTCCCACCACCGACGCTGGCACCGCCCGCGCGATCGCATGGATTGAGCGACGCTCGGATGGGCAGCAGCTTGCCGCTGTCGAGGGCACCGGCTCCTACGGAGCAACCGTGACTCGCGCTCTCACCACCGCGGGGATCCGCGTCTGCGAGGTCAAACCACCCAAACGGCAGGCCCGGGATGGTCACCGTAAAACCGACCAAATCGATGCCGTGGCTGCCGCCCGCACCGCGCTTGGCACCGATGCGACCGCGCTGATTCTGCGGCGCGCCGACGGGCTTCGCAGCGCCCTTCGAGTTCTGCTCGTCGCGAGACACAGTATCGATTCCCAACGCACCAGCGACCGCAACGCGCTCAACGCGCTCCTGCGGATAATCAACCTGGGCCTCGACGTCCGCGCACCCCTGACCAATACTCAAGTCGACATCATCGCCACATGGCGCGATCGCTCCAGCGATGACACTGCCGCTGCCGTCGCCCGATCTAAAGCCCGCAGGCTCGCCTCCGCGATCCACCAGCGCACTCGCGAGTTGGAAACGAATCACGCGGCCCTGTCAAAGCACGTCGACGAACTCGCTCCAGGCATTCAGGACATCCCCGGTGTCGGACCATTCACGGCCGCTATCATCCTGACCGCTTATTCCCACCAAGGCAGAGTGCGCTCGGAAGCCGCCTTCGCGGCGTTGGCTGGCGGTAGCCCAATTCCGGCATCATCGGGAAATACGACCCGGCATCGCCTCAACCGCCACGGCGACCGTCAACTGAACCGAGCGCTCCACATTATTGCCCGCTGCCGCATGATCACCGACCCCACGACGAAAAGCTACGTTGACAGAAGAACCGCCGAAGGCAAAACCCGGCGAGAGATCCACCGCTGCCTCAAACGATTCATCGCCCGCAGCATCTATCGCTCACTGGCGACCCTTACTGCTTGACTTCAACCATAGAAGGGTCGTGTGATGTGTCTTTCTGTGAGGAACTTTGATCGGTACTCACTGACATCACACGATGATTTCTTGCGTTGTTGATCCAACGCCCCGAGGCCCTACGTGCCAGGGTTGGGTGAGGCCAGTAGCTAACAGCAAGTCCGCCGTGTGACGTAGGGCGAGAATCAGGAATCAT
>NZ_PJJK01000103.1:0-73106 GCF_002929785.1 Cryobacterium sp. Y62
TCGCCATGCTGCGAGACGGCACCCTCTACGAAACTGAACACCAACTCGCTGCTTGACAAAAACATAGGGGCACCCCCCCGAGACGACAACTTCTGCCCCATTGGCACACCACAACGCACACGCGACGACAACATCAGCCCCATGAAACCGTGCCAAGGGGCCGAACGTGGCAATTCACCGCCAACGGCCCGGCTCAGCGCCAAGTAGCGCGGTTTCCGAGCGAGCGGGCGAACGCGGTTAGCGGGCGGCGAGGTATTCGACGGCGGAGACGATGATGGGCAGTGTCACGATCGCCAGTAGGCTCGCGAGCACGGTGGCGGCGAGGACTATGAACGTGGTTCGCCGCGTGCCGGCCGCCGAAACCTGCTGCTCGAGAGCGGTAAAGCGTGCGTGCAGGCGGTCCGTCGCTACCGTTCGCACCGGCATGTGCCAGGTGGTCGGGTCTTCGATGACCGCGGTCAGGGTAGCCTGCTGCTCCGCACTGAACTGCCGTGGACGGCCAACCAGCCACCGACGCAGCCGCGGCGAATCAACGACGGTCACCACATCGGGCTTGCGATTCAGCCTGATTTTGTTGGGGTTGACCAGCACGATCATCGGCTGGACCGCGGCGGTTGCCGGCATTGCCTCGGCTAGCAACTTCGTGATCTGGGTCGACTCGAACCGCGCATCACGCAGGTACGGCATGGCGTGATCGCCGATCGGAATCGTGCGCACCGACCCGGTCAGGTCGCGATCCCAGCGCGTTCTGGAGCTGAGCGCGAAGATTCCACCAGGCCCGACCACGAGGTGATCGACCCAGAACGCCGTATTGCGAATGGGCAGCGAATGATAAACGTAGTATCCCTCGGGCAGCCGGGCCAGAATGTCGCCCACCACCATCTCGGCCTGCGCCGCGCGCAACCAGGCCAGCCCGTTCGCGTCGAGCGGGGAGAGCCCGAGAGTGCGGGCTAGCCGGGAGCGCGGAGCGCGATCCTTTTGCTGCCGCAACAGTTCTTCGACCAGGGATTGCCCGGCGAACCGCCCGGTGGCCGGTGACCGGTTAGAACCGGGCGGCGTCGACGCGGCTGGCACCGAGAAATCCGCAGCCGTCAGCTCGCTGTCGCGGGCGTGCAAACCATTGCCCAGCGTTGCCTTGATCACGTTCTCGCCTCACCTCGGGCTTTCGCCGGTCCCATTCTGCCACTCACGGGGTCCCGTTCAGGGGCCCCGTTCAGGGGTAACAATCGGCTGGCGCGCGACATTGGTTAGCAAATTGGAGTAATTCTCAGGCCCGCTGGGAGGTCACGCGCGCGGCTGACGCGGAGCATCCGTTTGTCAATATAAGGGTGCGACCCCGAGCGGCGCCTCCCCCACTAAATAGACCAAGGTCGGCTAGCCTGACAGTCACCCCATCGATTGGATTTACCCCGTGAAACACCTGACTTTCAACGTTTGCGCCATTGCGGGCCTCGGTTTCAGCGGGCTGGCCGTGCTACTGCTGGTGGGCAACCTGATCTCGGGCAATCAGTTCGTCGACTTCATCTTGCCGGCGGCTGTCGTTTCACTCGTGATCGGCGGCGCGTTCTCGGTACGGGCGCGCCTGCTCTCAGCGAAGGGGAACGGGCCCAAAAAGCGCTAGCTGCTAGTCCCGTGCGGTACCGGGTCGCGGCAGGATCGACGGACGGATGCCCCAGGTCAGCGGATTGTCGATGGCGGCGGCCAGTTCCATGCGTTCAATCGGACGCAGCACCTGCGGCCGCGCGGCCAGCCACTCGTTCAGCGCGCCCGCCCCGAGAACCGCGACCGGAGCGGTGCGCCCGGGCACCGCCCAACTCTGCAGCGTTCGGCCGGGCTGGGTTCGGCCCGTGGCCCAGAGGGAGCGGGCGCCGAGCACAACAACAACGGGCTGCACCGCAGTGCGCAGCGGCACCCGCCCACGCAGCAGCGTTGTGAGTCGTTGCGCGCCAGCCTCGGCGATGGCCAGGTCGGGTGACCGACGCCCCCCGACGTGCACGGTTCGGCGATACACCCAGGCGGTCCGTCCATCGCAGAGCTGCGCGTGCAATGCAAAAACGCCGCCAGGGCCAACAATGAGTCGGGCGGCACTCGGGCCGTCTCGGGTCTCGGCGGGCGAGGTGAATGCCGCCCAGTGTTCGGGAAGAGTCGCCAAGAGGTTGTCAACGGCCACCTCACTGCGCGTTCGCGCCACTGCCAGCTCGGTGGGCGTCGAGGTCTCCGGCTGACGCTGGGCACGACCGAGCAGCCAGGCCAGGCCAGATGCTGATCGAAGCACTCCGGTGCGATTCGATTCGGGCAATTCCGGGGGCGTCGCGAGACGCCGCCGCGTGGAGAGTATGTGAGTCATGAATGCTCCTCGCCGGGTTCTATATCCTGCCAGTGCGACCTTCCAAAACAAGACCCCCAGAATGGGTGTCTTTTTATCAAACGGACGCCGCGGCCTGACCGTGCTCGCGCTAACGAGCACCGCGCTGCATGCGATCCAGCTGTGCTTCTTCCCGGCCGGCCGCGAGATGTGCGGCCGACTGGGTGAGCGCCGGATCAGGACTGGATCTCTGCGCCGACCGGTTTCGGAATGAGGAACGACGTTCCGAGGGAAGCAAGAGTCAAGACAAAACCGACTCCGATGACGACAAAGTATGACGTGTGCATATCTTCTGACGTGCTCAGCACTGCCAGGGTTGACGGTAATACTAGGAAACTCAGTCCGGCACCGAGATTGAAGGCTCCTGCGTTCATCCCGGGCAGGAAGCCCGGGTTTCCTGGTGGAGAGAGAACCACGCCGAGACCGTTGAGCATAATGTTCGCGACACCTGCGTAGAGAATGCCCAGCAGTACTGCACCAAGAATCATAAGCGGGAGGCTGTTCAGACCACCGAATCCAATGACGGCTAACGCTAGTGCACTGCCAAGCAGCCCGATGCGCAGCATTTTCGTGTAGCCGAGCGTGGGCGCTAGCCGGCCGCTCAACGGGCCTACCAGCCAGCCGAACAGTGCGTAGGGGGTCAGGATAATCAGGGCCATCTGCGTGGGATTGATCGCAAACCCGGGTGCGGCGGCCTGAACATATGCCGGCACAATGCCATTGATGACAGCGAAGATTCCAGTCATCGCGAGAGTAGTGGTCAACAACGGTGCCCAGGTGGACCTCAAACGAAGGTGAACGATCTGGACCATTGGTTGCTCGCCTCTTTTTTCAACCGACCAAAACGCAACGAATGCCCCGGCCGATACCGCCGTCAGCCCAATTACCAGGAGCAGGGTATTCACCGAGAAGGCGCTCGCGAGTGTTGCGGCTTCGTTGAGCGCGGTGAGGGTCGCCCCGACTGCCACGACGATGTAGAAGGCGCCCAGCCAGTCCATACGTGTTCCTGCGGCCGGTCGAGATTCAACGGCCAGGAACAGCACCAGCAGCAACGCCACGATCGAGAAGCCGACCATCACCCAGAAGATACTCCGAAACCCAAAGTTCTCGGCGAGGTACCCCCCGGCGAAGGAGTCGATTCCGGCGATGCCTCCGTTGACGGCTGCGACCAGTCCCATCATCGTTCCGTACTTGCGAGGATTGGAAATGGCCGAGCGGAGCATGATGAGGCAGAGCGGAACTGTGGGTCCGCTGACTCCCTGGATAATACGACCGATGAACAGCCAGGTGATGTCCGGTGCCATGGCTGAGATCACGGAACCGACACCCATGAGGGCCATCATGCCCAGCAGGATTTTCTTCCGGCCGACGATATCGCTCAGGCGCGGCAATACCAGGGAGAACAACGCGGCAGCGGTAAAGAACCAGGTCTGAGACAGGCCGACAGCCGCCTGATCAACACCTAGTTCAGCACCAATGGTAACGAGCGCAGGGCTGAGCATGCTCGCATTTAGCTGGAATGCGATACAGGCAGCCAGGAGCGCCGTTATCAACGCTGCCGTGTTGACCGTCGCTCCGCGGTCGGTACGAAATCGAGTTGAGGTCATGATTCGACGTCTCCAATCCGAACCAAGGCATCTGTAATCAGATTCCAGAATCGTTCATGATCAAGGGCAACAGCGACAGAGGTCGTGCAGTCTGCGGGTGCCGGCGACCGAAAGTCAGCGACGGTCATGCCGAGGGTGTGCGTGCCGTTGAGTTCAATATCCACAGGCACCCTCCGGGTCGATATGATGCTCGGGTCGATGACGTAGGCGACTGCACAGGGGTCGTGCACGGGCGGAAAGTCGAATCCCTGCACTTCGCGATAGGTCTCGCCGAAGAACTTGAGTAATTCGCCAACGAATCGGGCCGGCCCCGTGCCGACGGCAGCAATCTGCTCTACGACGGCAGGTGTGGCGAGCGCCTGGTGAGTCACGTCCAGTCCCACCATGACGACCGGCCACTTCTCGTTGAAGACGATGTGCGCGGCCTCCGGGTCAATGATGATGTTGAACTCGGCGACGGCGCTCCAATTCCCGACGTGGTAACCGCCCCCCATCAATACAACCTCCTTGACCCGTTCGACAATGCGAGGTTCCTTGCGAGCAGCCATAGCGATGTTGGTGAGGCCAGCGGTCGGTACGAGGGTGATGGTCCCGGGTTCGTGGGCCATGATGGTGTCGATAATAAGATCGATGGCGTGCCGTGGATCCAAGATCAGAGTCGGCTCTGGCAGGATCGGTCCGTCCATGCCGGATTCGCCGTGAATGGACGGCGCAGTTTCAATCTGCCGCACGAGCGGGCGTGAGCACCCGGCCGCAAACGGGACATCCTTGATGCCGGCGATTCGGGCCACAGCCAACGCATTCTGGGTCACTTTCTCGAGTGTCTGGTTTCCCACGACCGTTGTGACCGCCAGCAAGTCAATTTCTGGACTTCCATGAGCCAACAGAATGGCAATCGCGTCGTCGTGGCCTGGGTCGCAATCCAGAATGATCTTTTTAGGCATGGTGCTCCACTTCATTGGGGACGTTGCCCCCCCTTAAAATGTGGCGGTTGCAGCGCGCTCCCTCAGAGTCTGCGCTTCGTAAGCGAGGAAGTCAAACGCTTAACGTCAAAATGCATTAAGCGCTTAACGCCGTGGCATCAAAGGCTTGGCGGGTGTTCAGCCCGCTAAGGAAGGAAAATCGCTTGCCATCGCTAGAATTGGCGCATGGCGATCCCCGGTACGGCCAACGAGACGCCCAGTCATGTCCCGCGGGCAACAGCGTCCATGGTGGCCAGCAGGGCTGGGGTGTCCGTCGCCACGGTCTCTCTGGTCGCCAGCGGCAAAACTGATGGTCGGGTTTCAGCGGAAACCGTTGCCCGAGTCCAGAGAGCTATCAGTGATCTCAACTATGTGGTCAACCGAGTCGCCAGCTCGCTGGCGACGGGATCAAGTAACTTCGTCATCCTTATCGCGCCAGACATTTCCAACTCATTCTTTGCCAGACTCATCGCCGGCGTGCGGGAATCCTTGGGCTCGTCCTACCAGCTGCTCCTTTCTGTCACTGACTCTGGACAGATGCCCCGGGCGGAAAGTGTTCGCGAGTTGCTTGCCTTTCGCCCTGCCGGTCTGCTCGTCGACGCTCCGAGCGAACAGCTGATGCAAAGCATGTCCATCGATGGCCCGATCGTGCTGCTCGACGCACCGGGCGCGAAGGGCATCCTCCCTGCCGTCAATCTCGATGTCGTTCACGGTGCAGAGGCATTGGCCACGCATCTTGCAGAGCGCGGCCATCGTACGTTCTCCTACCTCGATAGCGTCACTGCAACGTCAACCTTTGCGCTGCGACGTACCGCGTTCTTGGCTAAGGCACAGGAATGCGGAATGCGCCAAACCGAGCACATACGCGCCAGAAGCACAATAGACACCGGGTCGGCTGCTGCAGAATTTGGGAAAGTGTGGCCGGCATGGCAGGCCGCCGGCGTCACAGTAGTCGTCTGCGCGACCGACACCCACGCGTATGGCGTTCTCCAAACAGCTCATTCTTTGGGCATACGTGTACCGGAACAACTCGCCGTTGCGGGTTTTGACGACCTGCCATTTTCTGCGATGAGCCACCCGAGCCTGACCAGCGTCGAACTCCCAGCCCGGAAACTTGGCCGAGCAGCAGCATCCCTTCTTGTGGCCTTGATCGAAGGTCGTGTCCCCGAAGCTGAACTCCCCATCCTTCCGAGTCGCCTGATCATCAGGGACTCCACCGGGGTCCACAATTAGCCTGAGGTAGCAGCCCGCCAATCTGGTTTGGTAGCACGCGGGCTATCGCGCCAGAGGCAGAGTCAGCGCGAAGCGAGCACCCGTCGGGGCCGGTTCGAGGCACTCGAGCGTGCCGCCGTGCGAGCGGGCGAGGGCCCGGGCGATCGACAGGCCGAGACCGGAGCCGCCGCGATTGCTCGCCCGGGACGGGTCGAGGCGCACGAACCGTTCGAAGACGCGCTCGCGTTCTGGCGAGGGAACGCCGGCTCCGGAGTCGTTCACCTCTAGCCGGGCCGTGCCATCAACTACTGCCAAGCTGGTGCGGATGCTGCCACCCGGCTCGGTCGCATTGCGCGCGTTCCCGAGCAGATTGGTCACAATCTGCGCCAGGCGCTGGGCATCACCGCTCACCCAGACCTCGGGCGTGACCGCAAGGTCGAATTCGCGGCTGGTCCCGAGCATCCGCTGCTCGACAACAACCCCGCGGGTGAGCGCGGACAGGTCGACTGGTTCGAAGGCCGCGCCCTCATCGCCCTGGTCCAGCCGGGTCATCAGCAGCAGGTCATCGACCAGTCGGGCAGCCCGCTGGGTCTGCTGAATCATGTTGACCGTGAGGCTCTCGCGCTCGGCGCGGGCCGGATTGTCGCGCAGCAACGTTTCGGCGCTGGCCTGCAGGCCGGCGACCGGGGTGCGCAGTTCGTGCGAGACGTCGGCGAGAAGCCGCCGCATCCGCTCTTCGGCGGCAGCCGCGACCTGGGCGGCATCACGGGCCGTGGTTTCTGCGGCCTGCGCATCGGCGGCGGCCTGACGGGAGGTGCTTTCGGCGGTTTCGAGCGCCTGCAGCATGTCATCGAAAGCGCCGGCAGTGCGCCCGATCTCGGTGCGCGGATTGCTCGGGCGCAGTCGCCCACCGCGTCCGCCCTGGGTGATGGCGAGCGCGAGTTGGGTCATATGTGTGAGGGGTCGCAGCGCCACCCCGACCACACCGGTCAGCAGCAGCCCGGTGACGACTATCGTGAGCGCCCCGGCGACAACCTCGATCGTGCGCAGCTGGGCCAGGGTTAGGTCGATACCGGCCTCACTCGAGCTGAGGATGAGGGTTCCGCCGGCCACGTTTTGCGTGACCGAGAGGCGGTCGTCGCTTTGGATGATGACGGCGCCGGGCACGGTGTCGGCGTGCGGCGGAGCGCCAGGGCCGCGGCCGCCGCCGGGAGTTGGATCGGTGCGGCCATAGACGGTGTCGCCACCGACCGAGTAGGTCACGGTGACGTCATCGCCGGTCAGCCGGTTGGCCAGACTCTGCGCCGCCAAGCCTTCCTCGGCCAGAATCTGCGCGTAGCCGGCCCGGTCGATCAGGCGCTGCTGCAGGTCGGCCCGCAGCTGACCGCCGAGCACGAGGTTGATTAGAATACCGACTGTGACCAGCACAATCGTGAGCATCGCCAGAACAGCGGCGACGACTCTCAATCGCAGGGACGTGGTACGCATCGGGGTACTTTCTGAAGGGAGCGGGAATCAAACGGATGCGGCGAGCAGACGGCATCCGCTTGCAGCGACGAACCGGTCAGCCGGTGAGGCGGTAGCCGATTCCGCGAACGGTGTGGATGAGACGCGGGCCGTTGGCGTCGAGTTTACGGCGGAGGGTGCTCACGTAAGCCTCGACCAGGTTGGGATCGTAATCGTCGTAGCCCCAGACCTGGGTGAGGATCTGGGTTTTGGAGAGGGTGCGTCCGCGGTTGTGCACGAGATAAGTGAGCAGGCGGCGTTCGGTCGCGGTGAGGTCGATCAGCTGGCCGGCTCGGGTGGCCGTGGCGGCCTCCTCCTCGACGATGAGGTCGCCGACCTGCATGGTGGGTGAGACCAGGCGTCCGGTGCGGCGGAGCACGGCGGTGACGCGTGCAACGAGCTCGGCCAGCACGAACGGTTTCATAATGTAGTCGTCGGCGCCGGCCTCGAAGGCTGCGAGCCGGTCATCGACCGCGTCGCGGGCGGTTACGAACAACACCGGGGTGTTGCCGGCGTCGCGTAGCCGTTGGGCCAGGTGCAGGCCGTTTTCGCCGGGCAGCATGATGTCGAGCACCGCGGCATCCGGTCGAAAGCGGGCGATGCGTTCGGCGAAATTCATGCCGTCTGGCGCGGTATCGACCACGAATCCGGCGTGAATGAGGGCCTGACCGATCGCGGTGCGCAGCACGTCTTCATCTTCGACGACGAGGACGCGGGCTGGTTCGGTGGGCACGGTCTAACAGTGCGTGGCGAAGCTGAGCGTTTACTATGCGCCCGCTGACCGTTTGGCGACGTCGAGCGGGATTCAGTTCGTCTTCAGATTCGCGCCAGAAGCTGAAAACAGATACCCCACTCACTTCATTTCGTCAGGAGACAGTATGACCCGCACCAACGATTCCCAGCCCACCGATTCCACCGACGGTGCCGACGACACCACCGAGTCGAGCGCCACGCCCGACGCCAAGAACACCAGCGCGGACACGACAGACACTCAGCAGACAGACACTACCGAGTCCAGCACCGATACCGCCTCCACCGAGGCTTCCGACGCGCACTCCCACCTGCCGTACGACGCGCAGCAGACCCTGCCCTTTGACTCCAACGCGACGGTTCCTCTAAATGGAACGCTGGTCGCCGCGAACGACGCGAACGCGACGCTTCCCTTCGCGGCCGCCTCAACCGGCTACGCCACCCCGAGCGTACCCGTCGACCCTGCCGCGCCGAAGCCCCGCACCTGGTACCGCAAGCCGGTCGCTATCGGCGGAATGGCCGCCGCGGTCATCATCCTCGGTGGCGCCGGAATCGGCTTGGGCATTGCCGCGAATTCCGGTGCGAACGCCGAACTCGCGTCGAACAATTCCAGAACCTTAAATGGCCCCGGCCAAGGTGAATCCGACTCTGCTGGCGGACCTCGGTTGTCCACCGGAATGGCCGCCCTCGACGCTCAGGGTCCGGCCCTCTCGGGTACCGTGCTCGCTGTGTCGGGCGACACCATCACGATCACGGACAGCGACGGTTTCGTGCGCACGATCAACGTCACCGACGACACCGAGTACGGCGACGAGCTTGCAGCCGACTTTGAAGAGGGCCTAGAGATTCGCGCCACCGGAACGATCAATGACGATGACACGAGCCTCGACGCGACGTGGATCACCACTGCCACGGCGGGCCACGGCATCAACGGCCGCATCGATGGCCCCGGCATCGTTGGCCCCGGTATTGGCGGAGGTCACGGCGGCCCACGGGGAGCGGATGCCGGAACCACCGTCACCCCGCTGACCGACGGTGGCGCACCCGTCACCCCGACCGACCCACCGAGCACGCCCGCCGCGTAACCGCGCAACGATTTGCGCTGCTCGACGGCCCCACCGGGCCGACGAGCCGTGACCCGTAAATACGCTGTGGCTTGCCCCCTCACATTAGGGGGTGTACATTCCTTCGTTTATGCTGAAACCAGCAACTTGGGCACGGCCGTTTGGTCTTTCGGCTTCTGGGGGCACCGACGTAAGGCATTGCACCATGAACAAGAAGAATATTCTCATCGCCACTGCCGCTGGCGTGGTTCTGCTCCTCGGTGGCGCTGGCATTGCGATCGCCGTGAGCGACAACGACAACGACGGCCCTCTCACCGGTGAGACCCTCGACCGTGCGAGCAACGCCGCCCTGGCCGAGGTCGGTCCCGGCACCGTGACGAACGCCGACCGCAATGACGACGGCGGAAGCGCCTACGACCTCGAGGTGCGTCTCGACGACGGCACGACCGTCAACGTAGAGCTTAACAACGCCTTCGACGTGGTTTGGGTCGGCGATTACGACACCGACGACACGAACACGTCGAGCAACAACTCGTCCGATGACAGCGGCTCATCCTCGTCGAGCGCATCCCCAAGCTCCACTTCGAGCGCCACGGCCGACACAAGCTCCGCCGACCAGGCTGCCAGCGACCGTGCCAGCGCGGAGGCCGCGGCCCTCGCCGCGGTCGGCAGCGGTCGCGTCACCGACTTCGACCGTGACGACGACTGGAACCACCTCTACGAGGTTGAGGTCACCCTCGACAACGGCACCGACCGCGATGTCGACCTCGATGCCAACTTCGTCGTCGTGAGCATCGACGACGTCCTGCAGTAAGTCCTTTTTTTTCCGTGAAGCGCTGAGCGAATTCGCTCAGCGCTTCACGCGTTTAAGTGGTCAGCGCTCGACCAGAATGCCATCCTCGTCGCAGTACACCGTGCGCCCGGGTATAAAGACGACGCCGGCGAACTCGACGACGGTATCCGCTTCGCCGGCACCGGTCTTGGAGCTCTTGCGCGGGTTGCTGCCGAGGGCCTTGACTCCGAGGTCGAGGGCACCGATGGCGACCCGGTCGCGCACCGCGCCGTTGATGATCGCGCCGGACCAGCCGTTCGCCACGGCGAGGTCGGCGATCACGTCGCCCATGAGCGCCGAGTTGAGTGAGCCTCCCCCGTCTATGACAAGCACGGCGCCGTCGCCCGGCGTGGCCAGGATCGTCTTGAGCAGCGCGTTGTCCTCGAAGCAGGTTACCGTGCGAATCGGGCCGCTGAACCGGGCTCGACCGCCGATCGTCTGAAACTGCAGGGGTACGGACTGCAGCTCGTCGCCACGTTCGTCGTATAAATCGGCGGTCAACACGGTCATTGTTCCTCCAGGGTTTCGTTGCTTACAGAGTAGGCCCGGTCAGGCGTACGCGTCCGCCGAATTACATGACGCTGTCCAGGAAGGCCTTGGTGCGGGGATTTTGCGGATGATCGAGCACGCTCGCTGGCGACCCGCTCTCCACGACGATCCCGCCGTCCATGAACACGACCTCGTCAGCGGCACCGCGGGCGAATCCGATCTCGTGGGTGACCACAACCATCGTCATGCCGTCGGCGGCGAGCGCTCGCATCACGTCGAGCACATCACCGACCAGCTCCGGGTCGAGCGCGCTCGTCGGCTCGTCGAACAGCAACAGCTTCGGATCCATCGCCAGGGCACGGGCGATCGCGACGCGCTGCTGCTGCCCGCCCGACAATTGCGCCGGGTAAGACTGCGCCAGGTCGGCGAGTCCGACCCGGTCGAGCAGTTCCCGGCCGCGAGCCAGGGCGGCCGGCTTCGCCAGCCCGCGCACCCCGATCGGCGCCACCGTGATGTTCTCGAGGGCGGTCATGTGCGGAAACAGGTTGAAGCGCTGGAACACCATTCCGATTCCGCCGCGCTGTTTCGCGACCTCTCGCCGGTTCATCTCGAAAATGCGGCCGTGCCGGGCGGCGTAACCGATGAGTTCACCGTCGACAGAGATACGGCCACCGTCGATCCGTTCGAGGTGATTGATGCAGCGCAGAAACGTGCTCTTGCCGGAGCCCGATGGCCCCAGCAGGCACATCACCTGCCCGGCCGCGACGTCCAGGGAAATGCCCTTGAGCACCGGGGCGGCGCCGAAACTCTTGCGTACCTTGTGGGCGCTCAGTAGCGGCGGGGCTCCGACAGATTCGGCGTTCAAAGCGGATGCCGTCGGCCCGGTCTGATCGACGCCGGCGGAAGGTGTCACTCGCGTAGTGTCGGTCATGAGGCATCCGCTCTAATCGGGTCAGCGGGCCGGGGCCCTGGGCGCAAGATCGCCCGCACCCGCGACAGTGGAGTCGGCGGCAGGGTGCGGGCGTTGCCGCGGCCGTAATGGCGTTCCAGGTAATACTGCGGAATTGAAAGCACCGAGGTGAGAAGCAGGTACCAGCAGCTGACCACGACGAGCAGTTCCACCTGGCGCAGGTTCTGCGAGGAGATCTGGGTGGCGACCGTGTACACCTCTAGCACCGCGATGACCGAGAGTAGCGAGGTGTTCTTGAGCATCGAGATGGTCTCGTTGCCCATCGGCGGAATGATCACCCGCATGGCCTGCGGCAGCACGACCTTGAACAGGGTGAAGGTGGGGCTCATACCGACCGAGTAGGCGGCCTCATATTGGCCTTCGTCGACGGAAAGCATTCCGGCCCGCACGATTTCGGCCGAATACGCGGCCTGGTTGAGCGTAAGGGCGAGCAAACCGGCGACGAAAGCCGGAATGAGCGTGTTCGTGTCGACCGAGAACAGGCTGAAGTCGGTGAACGGAATGCCGAGGGTGATCCGTGCGTAGAGCAGCCCGAGGTAACCCCAGAACACGATCTGAATCAGCAGCGGCGTGCCGCGGAAAGCCCAAATGTACAGCCAGGACAGCGCGTTCATGACCGGGTTGTTGGAGAGACGCATGACTGCCAGAAGCACGGCGAGCACCGTCGACACGGCCATCGAGACGATCGTGAGAACGAGAGTCAGCACGACGCCGTCGAGAATGCGCCGGTCGAAGATGAACTCGCTGATAGTCGGGTGGTTCACGTTGTCGTTTTGCCAGAGCGACACGGCAACGCCGGCAAAGACGAGTAAAAGCAGCACCGCCACGACCCAGCGCCACGGATGCCGCAATGGCACCGCGTCGATGTCGTCGGGGTTGGGCAGCACGGCGACGCGTGGATTACGCGGGTCGGGGTCGTTTCGCGGCGCGGCCTCCGGGCCGGGACGGGTGAGCGGCAGGTTCGGCATCAGGTCACGACCCGAGGTTGAAGCCGGCCTCGTCGAGCCCATAGTTCGTGAGGTCGTACTTGGCCAGAATGTCGGTGTAGCTGCCATCGGCAATGGTCGCCACCAGAGCGAGGTGAATCGCCTCGCTCAGTTCGCTGTTCTCCTTGAGGATGCCGATTCCGCTGTAAACCGGGCTGTACCCGCTCGGGTTCGCCTCGTCGGTGATGACCTCGAACATCTCTCCGTCGCCGGCGGTCTGCGCGGTGTGCGCCGCGACGGCCGAGTCGACGACCTCGGCGACGGCCCGGCCGGACCGAACGGCGGTCTGCACCTCGGTTTCGCCGGGCAGTTCGGAGATGATCACCGGGCCAGGGCCGGCCGTCGTGCACTCCGCGTCGTAGCCTCGCAGAATGTCAGCCTGCACGGTGGCCTTGGGCACGGCGACCTCCTTGCCGCACAGGTCGAGTACCCCGGATATGTTCTCAGGGTTGCCGGCGAGCACGAGGATGGAGAATCCGGCGTGGAAGTAATCGACGAAGTCGAGGGTGCCCTGACGTTCCTTGGTGTCGTTCATGCCCGACATGATCACGTCGTTCTTGCCGGCTTTCAGCGACGGAATCGCGGTGGCGAACGCCTGTTTTTGCAGTTCGAAGCGCACGCCCAGCTTGACGCCGAGCGCAGCCGCGAGGTCGTGGTCGAAGCCTGTGATGTTCTGTTCGGCGTCGTACATCTCCATTGGCGGGTAGGGAATGTCGGAAGCGGCCTTGATGATTCCGGCCGATTTGATCGATTCGGGCAGGGCGGCCGCGGCGGCCGGGTCGACGCCGCCGGTGATCGCGGCGGGTTCCGTGCTGTCAACGGTGGCCGAGCATCCGCTCAAGACCAGCCCGGCCACAAAGCCGAGAGAGGCGAGCGCCGGCCAGGTCAGCCGGCGGGGAGAGCGGGTTTCGAGCTTCACGTGCAGGGTCATGGCTGTCTCCTGTTGATTGAAAATGCTAGAAACGGATGCTGTCAGTGCTGGCGGTAACGCTGGCCAGCACGTCGGGCAGTACCTCCACGCCGATGCCCGGCCCAGTGGGCACCCGCAGGTGACCGTTTTCCAGCTCGAACGGTGCGGTGAGGTCCTGCGCGAAGTACCGGTTCGAGGCCGAGGTATCCCCCGGCAGTACGAAGTTCGGCAGCGCGGCGAGGGCCACGTTCGCTGCTCGGCCGATGCCGGTTTCGAGCATGCCGCCGCACCAGACCGGCACGCCGTGCGCCGCAGCGACGTCGTGGATGCGCCGGGCTTCGAGGTAGCCGCCGACCCGGGCCGGCTTCACGTTGATGATGCTGCAGGCACCGAGAGTGATCGCCGTCGCGGCGTCGCGGGCCGATTCGATCGATTCGTCGAGGCAGATCGGTGTGGAGATGAGCCTGGCCAGGTTGGCGTGGCCCAGCATGTCGTCCTCCTTCATCGGCTGTTCCATCAGCACCAGGTCGAAGGGGTCGAGCCGGGCAAGGTGACGGGAATCGGCGAGGGTGTACGCGGTGTTCGCGTCAACTTGCAGCAGCACGTCAGGGCCGAACTTTTCGCGCACCGCTTGCACCGGGGCCAGGTCCCAGCCGGGTTCGATTTTCAGTTTGATGCGCAGGTAGCCCTCGGCGAGGTAGCCGGCGACGGCGTCGAGCAGTTCGGGGATGGAATCCATGATGCCGACCGAAACGCCAGCCGGCACGGTGTCCCGCACTGCGCCGAGGTGACTGCCGAACGAGACACCGGTGCTTTTCAGTTGCGCGTCAAGGATGGCCGTTTCGAGCACAGCCTTGCTCATCATGTGGCCTTTGACCGGCTCCAGGGCTGTGGCGACCAGTTCGGCACTGAGCCGGTCGCCGAGTGCCTGCAGCCGAGGCACGAGGTGGTCGCGAATAACCAGGTCACTCGCGTCCAGAAATTCGGAACTGTACAGGGGGTGCGCGTCGGCGGCACACTCGGCCCAGCCTTCGGCATCCGCTGTGATCACGCGCACCACGGTCACCTCACGCTCGGTCGAGGTGCCGAACGAGGTGCGGAACGGCCGCACCAGCGGCAGGCGCACCCGGCGTAGCTCGATGGTCTCAATTTTCATGCTGTTCCTCCTGGTGAGAGTCGGTACCAGCCGTCACGGCTGACCCCGCGGGCTATCTGCCCCGAAGCGAATACGTCGGTAAAGATAGAACGGATGCTGCGCCGCCACTCGGCCGCGAGCTGTGAGTTCTGCGCGCGCAGCGCCACAATGTCGGTCGGGACCCGGCACCACAGAGAGTCAGCCGCCGCCACGAGCACGGGGTCGCCGTCGGGGCCTTCTCTAAGCACATCGCTCGGGCTGTGGGAGGGGCGATCGACCGGTGTCGGGCGGTTCTCGCTGCAGGCGACCGATTCTGCGCTCGTGAGCGGCCAGACCGCGACCAGGCGGTCGCTTTCGTCGTTGGCGTTCATATCGCCCTGCATCGGGCCGTAGAAGTCGATGGCGTACTCGCTCGCGCAGGCGCCGAGTTTACTGAGGTTGAAGCGGGCGTTGCGGCTGACCAGAGGGTCGAAGGTCCAGGTCATTTCGGTCAGGTCGCGGGCCAGACCCCAGGCCCGCTGGTGCTGCTTCAGGGCGAAGCCGACGCCGCGATCACTGATTCCGGGCAGCACCCCGGCAATCAGGGAGTACATCGACGCGGACTTCGGGGTAACGATCGCCGCAGCGGCGCCGACGAGGCGGCCGGTCTGGTCGCGGGCAGCTGTGACGTTGCAGCCCGCGTGGCTGATGCTGCGCAGCAGCTCGGACGGCATCGCGCTCTCGCCGGGCGGCAGCAGCCAGACCGTATTGAACAGCTGTTCGATCTCGAGCAGCCCCGCGAGGCTGCCCTCGTCGCTCACTCGCACACGGGCCGATTCGGCGGCGACCAGCGCGGCGGCCCGGGCCTGCTCGGTGATTACGACGAGGGACTGTTGCGGGGACATCTGCCCAGTGTGGTCGGGTCGCAGCCCCCGATCTTTAGCGCTTAGCATCAAGAAAGAGCCTGGTTATGGTCGTGCAGCACAAAGCGGATGGGTATGGTGGACGAATGACTAGCGTCGGGTTGCCGGTCGGTGACCTGTTCGCGCTGGCGAATGCGATCGCCGCGATGGTCGGCGGCGCGACCGCGATCGAAGACCTGCAGACTCGGGTCCTCGCGTATTCCACGCTGCCAGACCAACCGATCGATGGCACCAGGCGCGATGGCATTCTGGGCCGTCAGGTGCCCGACCTGCCCGATAACGCCGAAGCCTACGCCTCACTGTTTCGGACGTCCGGCGCAGTTCGGTTACCCGGGGCGATGACACCGAACCTGCCGGGCGAACCCGCCGTGCCGGTGGGGCTGGCCCGATTGGCGGTCGCCGTGCGGGCCGGCGCCGAGCCCCTCGGGTCGATCTGGGTCGTCGACGTTACCGGTTCGCTCGACGATGCTGCCGCCACCGAGCTTGAACGCGCGGCAGCCATCGCAGCGCTGCACATTCTGCGCGCCCGCAGCGCGGCCGACCTGGCTCGGGCGCAACGCGCGGTGCTGCTGCGCCGGCTGCTCGACGGTGATGCGGATGCCCGACTCGTCGCCGCCCAGCTCGGCCTCGACTTGGCCGGCCCGTTCGTGGCTCTGGCGTTTCGACCGCAGTTCGGCCCCGCGGGCGACGAGTTGCGCCTGAACCGGCTGGTTGATCTGGTGGCGATGTCCTGCGAAGCGCACCAGAGCGGCACGGAGTGTGTAGCTATCGGCACCACGATCTACGCCCTGTTTTTCGGCGGGCAGCTCGACGACACACAACTGATCGGCATTGAGGCAATGGCCGCTCGATTGGTGACCCGGGCTACGGCAGCGATGCGAATCGTGCTGCGGGCATCCGTTGGCTCGCGGGTGACCAGAGTCGACACGATCAGCCGGTCACGGCGGGACGCGGATTTGGTCCTCCTGCTGACGGACCATTCAGCCGACACCGGCCCGGTCGTCAGCGCGCGGAACGTCGGCAGTCGGCTGAGTCTGCTCGAACTCGGGCAGGTGCTTCGGGATACCCCGCGGCTATTTTCGGCACAGGCGCAGGCGGTGCTCGACCTCGATGCCCGCGCCGGCACCGAGTATGCCGCGACCCTGCGCACCTACCTCGACTGCGGGCGAGACTCGGCCAGAACGGCCACCTTGCTGTCGGTGCACCAGAACACGCTGCGCTATCGTTTGCGGCGGGTGCACGACCTGTTCGGAATCGACCTCGACAACGCCGACGACACGCTTACGTTGTGGCTGAGCCTGCGGGTGGGCGACTAGCTGTGTTGCAGCACCGCGAGGCTCGCGCTGCGGCAGCGTCCACCGCACAATAGTGGAGTGATACGTAAACGAGTGCGGGCCCACGGCGAGGTGCAGGGCGTCGGATTCCGCTACCACGCCGCTGCCAAAGCCCGGCATTTGGGACTCGTCGGGTACTGCCGCAACCGCTCGAACGAAACGGTGGAACTCGAGATCGAGGGTTGGGAGGCATCCGTTTTGCGCATGTTGCGCTGGCTCGAAACCGGCCCACGGTATGCCGTCGTCACGACGCTCGAGATGAGCGACATCGCCGCGACCGGCGAAAGCGACTTTCAGATCACCGACTAGGGTCAAATCGCCCCCGACGCTGGCGTAGCGTTGCGTTATGACCGCGCGCGAGGGCCCCGTCGGGGGACGCCAATGACGACGCGCACAGCGTTCGCACTGGCGCGCCTCGGTCTGGCCGGAGCCGGACTTTTCGCCCTGAGCGGCTATTTCTACTACACGCTCGGGGTCGCGACCTTTGCCATCGCGAATTTCTTCAGCTACTTCACTGTGCAAAGCTCCATCGCAGCGGTCGCCGTGATCGTCACGGCGGCCATCGTGGCACTGCGACGGCCGATCGACCCGGCCTGGCTCGACATGTTGCGCGCCATGGTGACGACCTACATTCTGGTCTCCGGGGTGGTCTACGGCATCATCGTGTGGCAGTCCTCTGGCGCTAACTATTCCATCGAAGTGCCGTGGTCGAGCCGGCTGCTGCACTTCATCATTCCGGCCCTCGCCCTGATCGACTGGATGGTCGACCCGTTCAAAGCCCGCCTACCGTGGAAATATCTGGGCTGGGCCATCGTGTTTCCTATTGTTTGGCTCGTGTTCACGCTCATCCGCGGGCCGATCGTCGGCTGGTATCCGTACTTCTTTCTCGATGCCCGGCAGGTCAGCGGCCCCGGTGAGACCGTGTTCTATTGCCTGATCATCGTGGCAATCATCACGGGAATTGCTGCGCTGCTCACCTGGATCACCCGATTGAAGCGGATGCCGCGGCACCTGCTGCCACCGTGGCGTTCGTCGCTCTGAGCCGCGCTACCCTGCGTCGGGAACGGCCAGGAAGGGCTCGAGTGCGGTGAGTGCGGCCGACAAGAACTGCTCGTCATCGAGCTCGGACAGCCGAGTGGCGTTCTCGGCGGCGACGACCCCCATGAGAATGGGCTCCCCGGTGAGCGGCATCATGTTCACCCAGACCGGAAAATCGGCGTCTTCGCCGACGATGGTCCAGACCCGGGCCTCGGTGTCCCAGAACGCCTCGTCGAAGCGCAGCCAGACCTTGTCGAGAACCCCCATGCCCAGGGCAGCAATGGCACCGCGATGCGCGAAGGGCAGCGCCGGCGAAAATTCGATCGCGGCAGTCTGCAACACGCCAAGCGGCACAGTGAGAATGACCCGGTCGGCCGAGAGCGACTCACCGGTGCCGAGACGCAGACTCACGCCACCGTCGTCGTGGGCAACCCGGTTGACCACGCTCGAGAGCAGCAGCTCCAGACCGTCGGCGTCACTTTTCAGCAGCGTGGAGTAGCCGCCCACCACCATCTGGTCGTCCTCGGGGGTACCGATGTCGGTCGTGTACCAGGCGGACTGCTGACTCGGCGTTGCCCCGGTTTCGACCTTGAGCTTCGTGGCAATCTCGTACTCAAGCCAGTCGGCATCCGACAGGCCGTTGGAGTCGGGCGTACTCGAAAGTTTCGCTTCACCCGAATCGATGAGGGCACGTTCAACCGAAACGTCCTGCTGCTGATTCGCCGCCCAGTCGAGGGCGTCCGTGACAGTCTGAGCGCCCAGCGTTGATACCTCGACGATCGCCCCCGCGCGGGTACGCACCTCCGGAGTGCGCACGAACGGCAGCAGGCTAACCCCGAGCGCGGTCAGCTCGTCGCCCGGAAAGTTGTCAGAAGTACGGTGCACGAACGACGGCCCCCGTTCGATCGGAAAGGGCCAATCATCGCTGACGGTGTCGATGCGCCCGCCAATGCGGTCTCGCGCCTCGATCACGACGACGTTGTAGCCGGCATCGACGAGTTGGCGGGCCGCGGTAATGCCGGCAATCCCGGCGCCGACGATGGTGATGCGTTCGCCGGGAGCCGCGACATCCTGCACCCGCCCGGCCGCGAGCAGGCCGGACGCGCGGGCGCCTTGCACCGTGCCGGGCGCGTCCACTGCTGTGGCTTCACCGGCGAAAAACACCCGAGCATCGACGGCCTGACCGAGCGCAACGCGGTGTTCCGGGGTAGCTCCAACGGCGGCGTAGCTGAAGGATCCGCGGGAGAAGGGATCGCTGGACCAATTGGTGCGGGAAACGGAGAGCGGCTGCGGAACCAGTGAGGGCATGAGCGTGCTGGGCGCAACGGATGGCGTCGGCACTGGCTCCGGCGCAACGCACGCAGCAAGCGCCAGGACTGAAAAACCCGACGCCGTGCCGAGCAGAAAAGTGCGCCGCTTCACGATCGGTCCAGCCCAGAATGGTCAGTCAGTCCGGCGCCAGTCATGAGTCCAAACTACCGCAGACCGTCTGCTCTTGACATTCTCTCCCTTGGGTAGTTAGTTAGTTACATAACCAACTAACCAATGAACCGGTAGCAGGCGGCAGCATCCACTTTTGAAAGCAGGCAGTCCTTGATCGAAGCGGGTAAACCGATCTTCGTGCAGATCGCGGAGCAGATCGAGAACGACATCATCGATGGCGTCATCGAGGAGGAGACTCCCGTGCCCTCGACCAATGAATTCGCGGCTTATCACCGCATCAACCCGGCCACCGCGGGAAAGGGCGTCAATCGCCTGGTGGAAGGAGGCATTCTCTACAAGAGGCGGGGAATTGGAATGTTTGTAGCATCCGGAGCGCGGGAACGACTTATCGGCGCTCGCAGGGAACAGTTTCGGGCCAACTTCGTGGGCCCACTGTTGAGCGAGGCCGCCAAGCTCGGCATCACCGCGGAGCAGGTCGCCGGCATGATCAACGAAGAATCCGTGACCGAAAGAAAGGCGAGCAACTCATGAACCTCACCGACCCAGCCGTGCGCGTCACCGGCGTCACGAAGAAATTCGGGGCCTTCACCGCGATCGACGACGTGAGTTTCACGGTCGAAGGCAACAAGATCTACGGCTTGCTGGGCCGCAACGGCGCCGGCAAGACCACCCTGATGCAGCTGCTCACCGGGCAGCAGTTCGCGACGAGCGGCACCCTCGAGGTGTTCGGAGCCTCGCCGGTGGAGAACGCGCGAGTGTTGCAGTCGCTCTGTTTCATCAAGGAGAGCCAGAAGTATCCCGACAGTTTTCGGGCCGATCACGTGCTGGCGAGCGCGCCGTGGTTTTTCGCCAACTGGGACGCGGACTTCGCAGCCCAACTGGTCGATGACTTTCGGCTGCCGCTGAAGCGACCGATTAAGAAGCTGTCCCGCGGGCAGCTCTCGGCGGTCGGCGTGATCGTGGGACTCGCCTCGCGCGCGCCGCTCACCTTCTTCGATGAGCCCTATCTCGGGCTCGATGCGGTCGCGCGGCAGATCTTCTACGATCGTCTGCTCGAGGACTACGCCGAGCATCCGCGCACCGTCATCTTGTCGACGCACCTCATCGACGAGGTCAGCAACCTGCTCGAGCACGTTATCGTCATCGACGAAGGCCGCATTCTCATGAACCAAGACGCCGACCAACTGCGAGGTACCGCGAGTACCGTCGTCGGCAAGAAAACGGATGTCGATGCCTTCGTCGCCGGCCGCGACATCATTTCCCGAGATGGCATCGGCGGGCTCGCCTCGGTCACCGTCGGCGGCCTCGGCGAAGCCGAACGGGATGCGGCGCGGGCGGCCGGGCTGGAACTTTCGCCCGTGTCGCTCCAACAGCTGATCGTGCAGCGCACGACGAGCACGACGAGCACGACCGGGACCACCGGCCATGCGGGCGGCAGCGCGCCGTCCGGCCGGGCCGACCGATCTGGCCGTGCTGGGGGTTCTGGCCGTGCTGGGGGTTCTGACCGTGCTGGCCGTGCTGGCCGTGGCATGGGCCACCGGAGCGGTCGCACCGACACACCCGCCGATCAGACCGAGAGCAAGACCGACGCTTGGAGTGAACGCTCATGACTTCCACCGATTTGCTGACCGGCGCGCCGGCATCCGTTCACCCACGCAGCGCTTTGACGCGCATCTGGAACGTGGTGCGGCTGCACCTCGTCGACCGTCGCACCTATATCGGAATCCCGTGGCTGATCGTGGGAATGGCCTTCGTGATCACCGTGTTCATTGCTCAGATCATCGGTTTCACGACCGGCGGCCTCGGCACCCCCGGCGCTATCGAGGGCCAACGATACAGCTGGGCGGTGCTGTCGCCGCAGTGGTATCTGATCGTGGTCGGCGTACAGGCGATCTCGTTCGGGTTTCCGCTCGCGCTCGGATTCGGCGTCACCCGGCGGGACTTCTACCTTGGCACTGCGCTGCTGTTCGTGCTGATCTCGGCCGGTAACGCCGTAGCCTTCGCGGTGCTGACCCAGCTCGAGAAGCTGACCGAGAGCTGGTGGATCGACACCTACATGTTCAACGCGCTCTGGCTCGGCATCGACGGCTTCTGGGTTGACCTGTTCTCGTTCTTCGTGATGCAGCTGCTGGTGTTCTTTATCGGCGCTTCGGTGGCGACCATCTATATGCGCTGGCGCATGCCCGGCATGCTCGTATTCTGGAGCTCATTCGCCTTGGGTCTCGTCGGCACCGTCACGATCATCACGTTCACAAGCAGCTGGCCGACGGTCGCCGTATGGTTTGCGGCGCAGGGAGTGGGCGACATCTTTGCCTGGCTGCTGATTCCGGCGGCACTAGCCGGCTTCGGCGGGTTCCTGGCCCTGCGGCGGGCCACCCCGAAGAATTAGAAGAACTAGGGCAGCTGGCCCCGCCTCACGTTCCGCTGCGGGGGCTAATTCAGGAAATCCGGCCGGGCAGGGTCCTGGCAACCCGTGTTTTCGGGGTTGTGCGTGTTCGTCCGGCCGGGATTTCCTGATCTAGCCACCACGAACGGCCACGCTGGAGCCCGTGCACACAACTCCTGCAAATTCTGGCCGGCGCAAAGTGGATGCCCGCAATTTCGGCCAATTTTTCTGCCGCGGCCCCAAATTGCAGGAGTTATGCGCAGTCCCGGGGGCTAATTCAGGAAATCCGGCCGGGCAGGCTCCTGGTAGCCCGTGTTTTCGGGGTCGTGCGTGTTCGTCCGGCCGGGATTTCCTGATCTAGCCACCACGAACCGGTGTGACGGGGGCGGGGCGAGCAGCTAGACGGGTTCCGGTCCGGTCAGGAAGCTGTCGACCACGAGGGCGCGCACCTTCGGCAGCAGTTCGGTGGTGAGCGGCTGCTCATCGGCGTCGAGCAGCTGGGCGAGCGCTCCGATGATGGCACCAACCGCGAGGTCGCCGTCGCAGGCACCGACCAGTCCGGCCAGGGCCGTGTCGAGCGGCACGGAGCGCCCGAATCCGCTGCCCTGGTGCAGGGTCATCAGCGTCGGGTCTTGCTGCCCGGGCCAGTAGTGCCGTTCCTCGGTGACGTCGGAAGCCACGGTGAGGTTCGTGCGCAAGAGGTGCGCGTCATCCGTTCGAGCCTGCCAGTCGTGCGCGGCGAGGCACTCGGCGAGGTGCGTGCCGAGGCCAGCCGGGTTGTGGCCAAGAGCTTCGGGCAGCCGTTCGAGGCGGCGCAGGGTTGGGCCACCGCCGGTCAGCGGCCGAGTCACCTGGCTCGACGCGACGGCGTTAGATGCGGTGGCTTCATCGCCGGCCGGCCGGCGCAGCAGCAGGTATCCGAACCNGCCGGCGCAGCAGCAGGTATCCGAACCCGACCCGGCGCACACCGCGTGCCTCGAAGTCGTTCAGCCAGGCCTTGTACAACCGGTCGAAGTCGGGGCCGGGTCGGGTGCCGCCGTCGCGGATCCAGGTCTCGGCGTACTCGCCCGGCGATTGTACTTCGCGCTCAATGATCCACGCGTCGAGTGCCGACGAAGCGGATGCCGCCGGTGACGCTAGCGGGGATATGGCCACCGACGTTGACTCAGCCGACGTTGCCCCGGCCGACGCGGACTCGCCGGCGACCGGTGTGAGCCAGCGCTCAAGCCGTTCGAAGGCATCCGTCTCATCGTGATATTCCCAGTTGCCGAGCAGCTGCACGACGCCGCCGGGGGTGAGATGGTCGGCGGCACCGCGCACGACGGCCTCGACCAGGGCGTCGCCGACCATGCCGCCGTCGCGATACTCGTAGCTCGGCACGCCCTCGGCGCGCGGCGTGATTACGAACGGCGGGTTCGAGATGATGTGATCGAAGAACTCCCCCACCACAGGCTCGAACAGGCTGCCGAACCGAAACTCAATATTGTCGATCTCGTTGAGCTCGGCGTTCAGCGCCGCTAGCTCGAGCGCGCGCATCGAAATATCGGTCGCGACGACGTGCTCGGCGTGCCGCGAGGCGTGCATGGCCTGGATCCCGCAGCCGGTTCCGATGTCGAGCGCCCGCTCAATTGGGGTCGATATCAGGAGTCCGCTGAGGGTGCGGGAGGCGCCGCCGATGCCGAGAACGTGGGTTTCGCCAAGCGGATGCCCGAGCGCCAACTCCCCCAGATCGCTCACTATCCACCAGCTGCCGGCGCCGTGCGCGTCGATGAAGCTGTACGGGCGCAGATCGACGAGCGGGCGCACGCCAGCCGAACCGTGCGCCGCCACGAGCCCAAGCTCCTCGGCGCCCGCTGCCCCAAGCGTCGGAAGCGCGGCCTCGAGGTCAGCGCGCGGCACTGCGCCGCCGAGTAGGAACAGCCGGGCGAGGGTCGCGGCGGGCTCGTTCCGGCCGAGTTTGGCGGCGAGCGCGGCGAGCGCCCGCTGCGCCGGAACCCGCTGGTTGCGGCGCAGCGCAGCATCCGCTTCGATACCCCACAATCCGGTCAGACCTGGTACCGAAAAGTGGGCGGCGGCGAGGTCGGTGCGCAGGCGGGGTATGAAAGTTACAGAAGTCACCCGTCTATTCAACTCGATCTGCGCCCCGTGCCCGAACGTCTTGCCGGTAGATCGACGACCGCCGAGCCGAGCGACCATTGCACCCGGTGTGTCGTGAATTCGACCGGCATTACGTACCCCGCCGGTCACAGCCAGCGCATCGTGAACGCGCGGGCCACGAGCTCGTTAGCCGGCGGCAGCGTGAGCGAACGCACGAGGGCATTGCGAACGCCGAGCCGCAGGCCGTGGGCTGGCCGGCCCATATTCATGTTGAATCCGGCCTGCACAACCGCGCGGTGAGCGGCACTCCGGCGGGAACGGTCATAGCTACCCAAAACGGATGCCGCCGCGCCCGGCTCGAGCAGCGCTCGCTGCAGCGCCGGGGCGAGTGCAACGGCGTCGAGCCAGCCGAGGTTCATGCCCTGCCCGCCGATCGGACTGATCTGATGCGCGGCATCGCCAACCAGTATGTTGCGGCCCGCGTGCATGCGCCTCGCGAGCCGCTGCTGCACGGCGAAGGCGCTCGCTGCCCCGAGCGGTTCGGCCACCCTGACGCCGGTTCGATGACGGATGAGCGCGGCCAGGTCGGCGCTGTCAGCTTCTGTGGCAAGAAAATCGGTCATCGCCACCCAGCGGCGCCGACCGCCGGGCAGGGGAAAGGATTCCACCACGCCGCCGCGCTCGAAATAGAGCACCGCACCGGTGTCGCCCGGATCGGGGTCGGCGAAGTCGCCCATGAGATAGGTTTCGCTGCAGCCGAGCTGCCGCCAGGTGATGCCGGCCGCCGCCCGCACCGTACTCCGGGCGCCGTCCGCGCCAATCACATAACGGGCCTCGATTGGGCCGGCGTCGGTCGAAAGCGCGACGACATCGCCGCGATCGTGCACTCCGGTCACCGTCACACCGCTGCGATACCGACCCGGCCGGAGTTGGTCGAACCGGGCGCGCAACAAGGCCTCCGTCTCGTATTGCGGCAGCGCTACCACAAACGGATACCCAGGCGCTGCTCGCTCGAACGACAGCTGCCCGAGCTGGCGGCCGTCGCAGCGCACCTCCCCTTCGCGAATGCGCACCGCCCGGTCGAGCAGGGCCTCGGCGACGCCGATTCCAGCGAGAGCACGGAGGGACGGCGGGTGGATGCCGATCGCCCGCGAGCGCAGCGACGACCGCTCGCGCTGCTCGACTACCTCAACATCGAGCCCGCCGACGGCGAGCACACAGGCGAGCATCGTACCGACCGGCCCGCCCCCGACGATGACAACGTCACGCATCCGCCACTTCCCGACTTGGCACGGGCCACGACGGCCAGACGATCACAACGTCACGCATCGGGCCGGTCAGGCGTGAATTCAGGCACGTGGTCAGGCTCAGACCCCGGCCGCTTGACCGTCTCTTCGGGCGCATCGGCGGCAGATGCAGGTGCGCGCCCGGGATCGCCGCCTGCCAAAGTCGCAGCATTAGTCGCGAACTCGGGCGAAGCATCCGCTGGCACAGCCTGCGTCGGCGCGTTCCAGCTCAGCTCCAATCGCGATGGCCTGCCGCGCGACACGGTCCATCCGACCGGAACCGCGGCCCGCAGCTCGTTCGCGGTGTAGCTGCGTTGAATCGAGGTAAGCCCGTCCGGCCGAATGTAGGAGTGCCGAAAGAACGGCCAGGTGCCCGCAGCGAACCCGAGATAGGCGCAGTTCGAGCGCTCGAGATCGGCGTGCAGCACCCGGCGACGCGCGAGCGCCTCGGAGTCCACGAGCAGCCCCTTGAGCTCGTCGACGCTCAGGTGGTGCAGCACATGGTTGGAGACCACGAAGTCAAAGTGCTCGCCCTCCGCGACGAGATCGGAGCTCAGCGCCCGCCGAAACGACAGACCGGCAATCTTCGGCTGCGACGTCGCGAACACGTGCGCGCGGGCATCCGGATCGACGCCGGTCACCCTCAGCCGCAGGCCGTCACGCACCGCCCAGCCGGCCAGTGCCCGCGACACATCGCCGCCGCCCGATCCGACATCGAGGAGTGTCAGTTCGGTCGTGGTTGACAGGGCAGGGCGGATGCTGCGGCGATAGATCCCCCACCAGCCAGAGACGACCGCATTGACCACGCGAAAATCCTGATAGGTGCGGGTGAGCATGGTCGGGTCGCAGAGCGGGGAATCCATGATCTCAACCGCGTCGTGGGCGCGCACGCGCAGGGAGGGAAGGGCCATTCAGCCCTCGATCACGGTCATCAGGCCGGACTCCACGGTGAGTCCGGGGCCGAACGCCATGGTGCAGACCCGCTCGCCGTCGGCCGTAGCTGGGCCGTCGAGAATGGCCTTCATCACGAACAGGATGGTCGCGCTGCTCATATTGCCGTTGGTGCGCAGCGTCTCGCGCGAGGGCAGTAGCTGGTCGGGTCGCAGCTCAAGCTTCGCCTCTGTCTTGTCGAGAATGCTGCGGCCACCGGGGTGGATCGCCCAATGCTCGATCACCGAACTGAGCGAGGCGGGGGACGCGACGGGGGTACCGATAGCTGAGGCAGCATCCGCGTGGACGGGAGCATTGAGCTGCGCGGTGATCGACACATCGCGGGCGAACAGCGGGGCGAGCGCGCTCTCGATGTGTTCGTCGATGATGTGCGGAACGTAGGTGCTCAAAGTCATTTCGAAGCCTTCGTCGCCGATTTTCCAGGCCATGTCGCCCTCGCCGACCGGGGTGATCACCGTTTCGAATAGGTCGAGGCCGAGAGCCTTCTCGCCCGGCAGCGGAGCGCGGGAGCTGACAATACCGGCGGCCGCGCCGTCGGAGAACAGTGAGGAAGCGATGATGGTGTCCGGGTCGCTCGAGGTACGCAGGTGCAGCGAGCAGAGTTCAGCGCTGACCACGAGCACCACTGCGTTCGGGTCGGCTTGGACAAACTGCTTCGCGGTGCGCAGGGCCGGCATCGAGGCGTAACAGCCCATGAATCCGAGGTGGTAGCGCTGGGTGCTGGCCTTCAGGCCGAGCTCACGCACGAGCATGTAGTCAGGGCCTGGCGCGTAGAAACCGGTGCAGGAGACGGTGACAACGTGCGTTATGTCTTCGGGACGAATGTCGGGGCAGGAGGCGAGCGCCCGGCGGCCGGCCTCGACGAACAGCTTGGTGCCCTCCGTGATGTAGAGCTCGTTGCGCACCCTGGTGCTCGGCATGAGCAGCAGCTGTTGCCGTGCGTCAAAGAACTGCGGCTCGGCTGAATCATTGTCGAGGGTGAGCTCGTCGATCACGGTATGTCGGGTTTCGATTCCGGATACGTTGAAGCTGGTGTTGACCAGGCGCCCCGCGAGCCGACTGAGACCGGGCTGGGCGGCGAAGATGTCGCGCACCTGCTCTTGGATCAGAATCGTCGGGGGAACTACGGTCTGGAGCGCTCTCAGAATGACGGCCATGAGCCATGGTTGCACGCGACTTCTCTTCCGTACAGCCCTCCAGCGCCGAAAAATCGGGCCCGACACAGCTTTTTGGAGGCCTCAGGCCACCGAAACCCGAACGGGTAACGAGCAAAATCTACGGAAGGCGGGCGAACAGCCGAGTTCCGCTGAGCGCGAGCAGTAGGCCTGCGGTAACGATGGCCGCGACGCCACCGAGATAGGCGACGACGGTACCCACTGTTCCGACGCTGTCGAACAGGCTGCTGTTCACCACGAGGGTCGCGACAAAGGCCAGCACGGAGACAGCACCGAAGCCGACCGACAGCCAGCGAATAACGCGAATGGTGGATCTGCGAAGGCCGATGAAGGCGGGCCACCGCGAGCTGGAGCCGTCGCCGGCAGCGCGCGGAAACACCCCGACCCGCGGCCAGGCCAGCATGGCACCGGCCAGGCAGCCCCAGAGGGCAACCCAGAGCAGCCCGGCAATCACGTCACTGGGCCGATGCCACTGATTGGCGAGCGTTGCGACCCCGGCCAACACGGCGAAGGCGGTGCCCCAGCCAGCCACCATCGGCCGGGTACGCGGGCTTGCCACCAGAAACACAACGAGAGCGGATGCCGCCGCCACCGTCGTATGCCCCGACGGGAATGAGTTTCCCGCATAACCCTCGACGGTCAGGTCGGGCCGGGCCAAAATGCCGTACTTGAGCAGTTGCGCCGTCGCAGTCGCGGCCCCGGCCGCGATCAGGGCGATTAGAAGGGTCCGCCAGTTGCGGCGCACGAGCGCGATGATCGCGGTCAGCACGACGCCGAACACCACGGCCACATCGGGCACGGAGTCGAGCACCCGGCCGGTGAACGGAGTGATGCTGCGACGGCCGAATTCGGCGCCGTTATACGCAAGCTGGTCGGCTTCCTGGCCAGCGTGGCTCCGTACAAAGAACAGGTAGAGACCGACGAACACGAGTGCTATCAGCGCGGCTCCGGCGAGGTAGCCAAACGACCCCTGTAGCGGAGGGTTCGGTTTGAATCTGATGCGCACGATCAAGGATGCCACAGCAAGGCTGAGAGCCTGAGCGGGTCAGCCCGGAACCCAGGGCTCAGGATCGAAGCGCGGTCCAGCCCACAGGCCGCCTTTCCAGGCTTGGAACGGCTGGCTCGCAGCCCCGAGCAGTGCCACCGGGGCTTGCCTACCGCGTCGCGAGCACGACCTTGCCGCGCAGGTGCCCGGCCATCAGGTGGCGGTAGGCACCCTGAACCTGCTCGAGTGGGAATACCCGATCGATGGGCAGCACGATCTCGCCGCTCGCGATCAGCGCGGAGAGGGCGCGCAGGTCATCAATGTCCGCGGCTTGTCCGCCCACCTCGGTGATGCCGGCGTCGGCACGATAACCGCGCGCGGCGATCGTGTTGATCCGACTTCCGGGAACACCCAGCTCGAGGGCTGCATCAATCGTCGCCGCGCCGTTGTAATCGAGGACCGCGGTCACGGTCGATGCGGTCGCGCGCACCCGATCAATGAGGCCATCGCCGTAGGCGACCGGGATGACCCCGAGGCCGCGGAGAAAATCATGGTTGCCCGGGCTCGCCGTGCCGATGACGGTCGCGCCGGTGCGCAGGGCGAGCTGGCCCGCGAGAACACCGACTCCGCCGGCCGCGGCGCCGATCAGTACGGTATCGGCGGCGGACAGATCAAGGGAGGCGACACTCGCCCAGGCAGCGCGCCCGGCAATATCGAGGGCACCGGCCTGCTCGAAGGAAAGCCCGGCCGGTTTTGGGAGCACCCGGGTCGCGTCAACAACGACGAAGTCGGCCTGGGCGTGCATCCGCTTGCCGCCGAAAACGGCGTCACCGATCTGAAAACCGACGACGCCATCACCCAGCTCGTCGATGACGCCCGCGAAATCGTTGCCGTTGCCGCATGGGGGAACCGCTTCGTAGCGCAGGGCTGCGGGGCCGCCACGGAAGATCTTGTAGTCGACCGGGTTGAGGCCGGCGGCGTGCACGCGAACGCGCACCTCCCCCCGACCGGCCTGCGGCTGCTCGTCGTTCACAATGCTTAGAACGTCTGGGCCACCAAATTCCTCAATGCGTACGTATCGAGCCATGCGGCCAGCCTAGGGCACGGGTCATGAGCACGATTCAATAGCGACACTTGCCCATTTACCCCGCCCGGTGCAGCATTAAGGTGTGGCGTACACCGGTTGTTCAAGTACATCTGATCGAATAGTGTCAAGCATCGTGAAAGCGCGCCGGCAAAGCGCGTCCGCGACAAACGAATGGATGCTCCGTGAGCTTTCGAACGGCTGAATACCCCCGGCCGGACCATTTCCTGTTACACCTGAGCGACACCCACTTGCTGGCGGGAGGCTCGAAACTCTATGGCAGCGTTGACGTCGAAGCCCGCCTGGCCGAGCTGTTCGCCGAGGTTGAGGCCTCAGGGGCACAGCCAGAGGCCATCGTCGTCACCGGTGATCTCGCCGACAAGGGTGAGCCCGGCGCCTACCAGCTGCTGCGTCAGATCGTCGAACCGGTCGCCGCTCGCCTCGGCGCGCGGATCGTCTGGGTCATGGGCAACCACGACAATCGCACGGCTTTTCGCACCGAGCTGTTCGGTGAGCTGGCCAGCGACGCCCCGATCGACCGGTCCTACGACCTCAACGGCCTACGACTGATCACTCTCGATACCTCGGTACCCGGCCACCATTACGGCGCCGTGAGCGAGCAGCAACTGCTCTGGCTCGCCGAGGAGCTACGTGTACCGGCCCCGGACGGCACGATTTTGGCAATGCACCACCCGCCGATTCCGAGCGTGCTCGACCTGGCCACAGCCGTGGAGCTGCGCGATCAGCAAGCCCTGGCTGACGTGCTGCGCGGCACCGATGTGCGCAGCATCATTGCCGGCCACCTGCACTATTCATCAATGGCCATGTTCGCCGACATCCCCGTGTCGGTGGCGTCGGCAACCTGCTACACGCAAGACCTCAACGTGCCCGTCGGCGGAACCCTCGGGCGCGATGGTGCCAGAGCGTTCAACCTGGTGCACGTCTACCCCGGCACAATTTTGCACTCAGTTGTTCCGCTCGGCCACTATCCGACGCTCGATTATGTGGATGCCGCCGAAAGCGCGCGTCGTCTGCGCGCTTCCGGCGTCGAAATTACGCCGTCGGAAACTCTGCCTGCACTGCGTCAGCCGCCAATGACGCGGCCAATTCCGGTTCTGCGCTAGCGGCTAGACTGGTCCGCTCCCACGGTGCCACGATCGGAAAGTACAGGTTTAGAAACTCAGTTACAGCGGCCCGGCGCACATCGGGCGTGATTTCCGGGTGGCTCCCATCATTGAGACAGAACATGTCCTGATCGCGGTGCTTGCGCAAATGGTTCATCTGCCGCAGGGCGATGCGCAGGGTCGTCTCGATGTAGAGCGAGCGCACCTGGGTCTGCGCAACCGCACGGCCGGTCATCAATGCATAGTAGTGATACAACGAATTGGTGACCGAGATGTCGGTCGCCGAGCGGAACCGGCTGGCTGCCGTGCGGCTGAAGTCCTCGGGAAACTCCCGCTCCAACTCAAGCAGCACGCTTTTGCGCATGGGCGCCGGCGTGTGCTCAAGGTGGCGGGTAGTGACCTTGCCGAAGCGGCCACGAAGCAGAGCACGGTTTACCCGTGCGGCGTTCTCAAACCCGCTGCGCGTCGGGTCGTTCTCGCCCAGACCGATTCGAGTGGCTGCTTCCACAAACTTGGTCACGCCGCCCGGCGAGAAGAACAGCTCGGGCCCGACCGGACGGCCAAAGAACATGTCATCGTTCGAATACAGAAAGTGCTCAGCAAGCCCCGGAATGTGCTGCAGCTGGCTTTCCACGGCGTGCGAATTGTGGATGGGCAGCACGCTCGTGTCGACGAAGAAATCTTCGCTGCGCATGATCGTCACGCGCGGATGCTCAGCGAGCCACTCCGGTGCCGGAGAATCGGTTGCGATGAAAATGCGACGAATCCACGGGGCGAACATGTAAACACTGCGCAGGGCGTACTTGAGCTCGTCGATCTGGCGAAAACGGGCATCCGAATCGTCGCCCTCGCCAACGACATAGGCCTGCATGCGCTTGGCACGTTCCCGCTGAAACTCGTCGCTCGAGCCGTCGACCCAGCTGAATACGAGATCGATGTCAAATGTGACGTCACTCGCCAGGTCGTCGAACATGTTCTGCAGGGTCAGCCAGGTGCGCCCGTACAGGTCGATCGTCGTTTCGCGGGCCTCGGAGCGCGGCAGCCGGGTGCGCATGAGTGCGTTCTCGACCGGCGCGATGATTTCGTCTTCACCGAAACGCCACAATTCGAGCTGAAACGCGGTCTGAGCCCCGTAGCGCAGGCGTCCAATCGGTTCGATCCGCGGGCGGTAGACCCGAAAAACCGACGACTTGCGCAACACCGTAAGAGCGCCGTCGGCGAGGAGAAATTGCTGGTTCACGTTGCCGCCCTGCGGCTTGGCGTAGAAGGGTTCATTGGCGAACGCCTCGCTAAGCACCTGGGTGATTTCCTTGCGACGCTTGCGGTCAACAGCGATGACCGGACGGTTGTGGTCGCCGCGCACGAGCAGAAAGTCGATTCCACCGCGGGTGAGGGCGTCGTAGACGGCGACGAGGTCTTTAACCATGGACTCGTGTGGCGTGTAGTGGCCATTGATCAACGCGATCTCGCCCTTGCGCACGACTACGTCATCCCTGTTGAAGCGGCGGGTGCGGGCATCCGGTGTGATCAACACCAATTCGGGCTCGTTGCTCAGGGAGAGAGTCGGGATCAAGCCGGTGTTCGTGGGCGGTTCGGGTTCGTTCGAGTCGTAACCGACGGAGTCGGGGCGAAAAGCGTCGGTGTCAAAAATGTCACCGCCGGAGGAATCGGGGTAACCGACTTTTGGGGATTCCGTGCGCGCATCCGGTTGTGCGTCTGGAATATCGAGTGTCGCCATGGTCCTCCTTGAAAAAGTGGAGCACTCAAACACGGGGCAATTCGAGCCTGTCCCGGGGAGTGCGGCCGAAAAAGCCGGCGTGAACGCTGCTCTGCCTGTGTCTCGAACAGCTGATTCGCAGGAAACATGGTGCCGCCGAGATTCTCGATGAGCGACCAGCGGCCGGTGACACGCAGGGGCGTTCCCCCAGTGTACGTCCCCGATGCCGGTAGTTTGCTGCGCCCACGCGTCAACGGGAGCGTACCTGCGAAACGGATGCTGAGGCATCCGTTTCGCACAGTCGGTGCGCGTTAGAGAGCGGAGATGCCGAACAGGCCGATGAGCAAAGCCATGAGCAGAATGGTCACGAGTTCGTGGGCCAGGTTGAGCCCGGTGAGGCTGGTCGGGCGGCGGTCGAAGGCGTCGTGGGTGACCATGCGAGCTGCGGTGAATCCGGCCCCGAGGATGAACCCGGTGAGTAGGGTATTGAACAGAAAGTCGCCGCCGTAGAAGTTCTGGGCGATCGCTTCGGCGCCGGCCAGCACGAGGCGGTGACGGAGCTGACGATGATCGTGATGGCGCCGGTGCCGCTGCCCCTAATGTTTTCTTCGGTGTGTCCGATGGCTTTCATCCAGTACCGGCCAAAGACTGCGCGGGTGTACCAGATTGAGCCGACGAGCATGCTCGACACAGTGGCCAGGAGCACGGCCCAGATGTTGATTTCGGGAACCATGAGGGATCCTTTCGGCTGGTCCTCAGGAACGGGACGGATATCGCGACGTTAGTGCGTGGTTGCCGTGCCGAGGTGCTGCCGTTCGGCCACGATTCGGACCATGCGGTCTGCCGTCGCGGCCCGGGGCGGGAGCTCGGCCGGTTCGGTGACCGGAAGCTGGCAGACGAAATCGCGACACAGGTAGGCGGTGGGCTGGCCACTCGGCGCGGTTCGGGCTTCGAAAAGGTCGAAGCCGGCGTCGGCGAAGGCGCGGGCCTGCACCTCGAAAATGGATGCGACGACGCCCGCCGAGTGGCGGCGCGCGAGGTCCAGCAGAGTGACGGGGTGCGGGGTGGCGGTAGCCGCGTTTTCATCGCTCGGGTCGCGCGAAACGATGACGAGCTGCTCAATCGGGGTGCTGAGGTCGTCGAACAAGCGCAGCGCTGCGCCAAAGGCGAGTGGACGCTGCGGGGCGAGAGCGGCGACCACAGCGAGACCGGCCTGCGCTGCCCGCCGATAGCGATCGTCGCCGGTGAGGCGGTGCAACAGCAGGGCGGCCTCGGCCGTCGCGGACAATCCGGAGGGGTAGGCACCCTCCGAAGAATCGACGGCGCTGACTAGGCCCTGCGCGCTAAGCACCGGATCCGGGCCGTGCGGCGGACGGAAAACGACCGTGTCGGTGGTGTCCAATAGGGTGCTGTCGAGCAGGTGACGAGCCTGGGTGGCGTACGTTACGTCACCGGTGACGAGTGCGAGTTCGAGGAGTCCACGTGAGTACATGCCGTAGTCCTCCAGCGTGGCCCTGGCGCTAGAGCTGCGGGCAGTGGATGTCTGGTCGGCGGCGGCCTGGTCAGCGGCGGCCTGGTTGGCAACGGAAGCGCGTACCAGGGAGCCATCGGCGCGCTCGTGATGCTGGTGCAGGTACTCGGCTGCGCGGCGGGCGGCGGCGATGAGGTCGGGCCGGTCGAAGGCGAAGCCGGCGCGGGCCAGGGACTGGATGGCGAGGCCATTCCAACCGGTCAGCACCTTCTCGTCGAGCGCCGGTGGGGTTTGCCGGAGGCGTTCACTCGCGTCGAGTGCATAGTAGCCACCCTCGACCCGTTCGCCTTCGACTGTGCTCTCCGAGTCCTGCGCGCTCGCGAACCCGCCGCTCGGCAGCTGCAGCACGGTGCAGAGAAAGCCAGCGATTCCTTCGGCCACCTGACGGGCCCACGCTTGGCCGGTCATCATCCAGGCACGGGTGTACAGGCCGAGCAGTTGGGCGTTGTCGTAAAGCATGCGTTCGTAGTGCGGATCGCTCCAGTCCCGGTTGACCGCGTAGCGAAAAAAGCCACCCTCAATCGAGTCCCGCAGCGGTGACTCACCCATGAACTTGAGCGTGCGCAGCGCGAGGTTGGGGCCATCGGCGACGAGCGCCCCGTGCCCGAGCAGAAAGGAGAGTGCCGGCGCCACCGGAAATTTCGGTGCGCCGCCGAAGCCGCCGAACAATGCGTCTTCGTAACCCACGAGCTCGGTGACGGCTCGGTCGAGTGCTTCGGCGCTGGGCTGTGCGAACGCCACGGCCGCTCCGCCCGACGTTGAACCGGTCGCCGCCGTGAGCTGCCGGCCCGACTCGACGAGCATCTCGGCCACCCGCGCTGCGCCCGCCGTCACGTCGTCGCGGCGGGTGAGCCAGGCATCCGTTACCGCGGTGAGAACATCGCGGAACGACGGGCGCCCCGGCTGCCCGACCGGTGGAAAATAGGTTCCCGCGTGAAAGGCCTGGCCGTGGGGGGTGACGAACACATTCAACGGCCAGCCGAGTCCGTCCGTGAACGCGCTCGCGGCGGCGAGGTAGCTCGCATCGACGTCAGGATGTTCCTCACGGTCAACTTTGATGCTGACGAAATGGGCGTTCAAGTATTCGGCGATCACAGGGTCGCTGAAGGATTCCCTGGCCATGACATGGCACCAATGGCAGGTGGAATAACCAATCGACACCAACACCGGAACGTCGCGCTCACGGGCTTCGGCGAACGCCTCAGCGCACCAGCCGAACCAATTAACCGGGTTGCCGGCGTGGCTACGCAGATACGGGCTGATGGCGTCGGCGAGGTGATTGGGCATGCTCCATTCTGCTCCCGGGGTACGACTTTCGGCGAGCCCCGGCCAATCCAAGAGACGACGCGCGAGCTACCCGACGCCCCGCAGCACCGGAAGACGACGTTGCACGCGCACCCAGACCACGAAGCCGATGATGGTGAATGCTCCGTAGAACAGATACAACACGGCGGAGGCGTAGTAGCCGGCGCTGATCAGCAGCGGCACCCCGACCACGTCCACGGCCACCCAGATCAGCCAGAACTCGGTCCACCCCTTGGCCATGCCGTAGGTCGCGAGCAGGGAACCGGTGAAGATCCAGGCATCCGCCCAGACCGGTTCGAACGAGCCGAGCGCGCGAAAGATCGGGGTGAGCACGAGGGTGCCGGCGACAAGTCCAAGGCCGAGCAGAATGCGAGTGCGATTGCCGGCCCAGTGCGGCGCAACGGCAACGTGCACGGAGGAATTGCGGCTGCGTTGCCATTGCACCCAGCCGAAGATCGACACGACGATGAACATGATCTGGCGACCGGCCTGCCCGAGCAGGTTGACCGGGTTCGGCGTACCGAAGACGGCGCCGAGGAACACGGTGAATAACAGCGCGTTGCCGACGATCCCGACCGGCCAGGCCCAGATCTTGCGACGCATGCCCCCGACCGCGCTCGCAATTCCAAAGACGTTACCGACGACCTCACGCCAGAGAATGGTCTGAGTGCCGATCTGCAACTGGGCGTCGAACAGCCATTCAATTGGATTCATGGAGAACTTTCTGCCAACCGGCACGCACTCGCGCACCCGCGTTCAAAAAAACGCAGCGCCTTCAAATCTACGCCGGTGCAAAACCGGATCTGGCCGCGTGCCCGCGGACGACACAGCACTGGCCGCGCCGACCAAGGGTCTGCGCGGACACTCAGTCAAACGGATACTGCGCGCTAGTTGACCTCGTTGGGGTGCGCTGAAACGCGACCGGCGCGCTCGAGCGCCGAGATCATGGTCACCTCGGTGCGTGTCAGTTCAAAGTCAAACACGTCGAAGTTCTCGGTCATGCGCGCGAGGCGGTTCGACTTGGGGAAGAGGATGTTGCCCGTCTGCAGGTGCCAACGAATGACGATTTGCGCGGGAGACTTGCCGTGCGATTCGGCGGCATCCACTATCACCTGCTCGTCGAACAGGGGGTACTTGCCTTGGCCGAGGGGGCCCCAGGCCTCAATATTGATACCGTTTTCGCGGGCGAATGCTGTCACCTCGAGCTGCTGGTGCGCCGGGTGAAGCTCAATCTGGTTCACGGCCGGCACGATACTCGTCTCGTGTAGCAGACGGTCGAGGTGCGGCACCAGAAAGTTCGAGACGCCGATGGAACGGGCACGGCCGGACTCCTGAATCTTCTCAAGGGCTTTCCAGCTCTCGACGAACTTGTCGTTGGCCGGTGCTGGCCAGTGGATCAGGTAGAGGTCGACGTAGTCGAGACCGAGCTTCTCGAGGCTCTCCTCGAAGGCGTCAAAGGCTGATTGGGTGCCCTGACGGTCGTTCCAAAGTTTTGTGGTGATGAACAGTTCGGAGCGGTCGATACCGGAGGAAGCGAGGGCCTTGCCCACGCCCTCCTCATTGCCGTAGACGGCGGCGGTATCGATGTGGCGGTAACCGACCGAGAGCGCGTCGGCCACGATGCGGGTGGTTTCGGCGGGTTCGACCTTGAACACGCCAAAACCGAGCTGCGGAATCGTGTGGCCGTCGTTGAGGGTGATGGTGGGAACAGATTTCGTCATCGCCCCAGCCTATAAGCCGGTGTCCTCGACACTCCCTCCCAACCCCCAATGTTCACTGACCGCGAAAGCACCCGGCGGGCGCGCACGGGCGGCTTTCACGTCGCGAGTGAGGGCGAAGTAATATTGAGACTTCATGGAAATACTAAATATCACCTTCCCGCCCGAACTGCCGGTCAGCCAGCGTCGGGAAGACATCGCCCGCGCAATTCGCGACAACCAAGTCGTGATCGTCGCCGGATCGACCGGGTCGGGCAAGACCACCCAGCTGCCCAAGATCTGTCTCGAGCTCGGCCGCAAGAACATCGGCCACACCCAGCCGCGCCGGCTCGCAGCGCGCACCATTGCCGAACGCATCGCCGAGGAACTCGGGCAGGAAGTCGGGCAACTCGTCGGCTATCAGGTGCGGTTCACCGACAAGGTCGGTGCTGACACCCGCATCAAGTTGATGACCGACGGCATCCTCTTGAATGAGATTCACCGCGACCGCATGTTACGCAAGTACGACACGATCATCATTGACGAGGCGCACGAGCGCAGCCTCAATATTGACTTTCTGCTCGGCTACCTGCGGCAGCTGCTGCCCAAGCGCCCCGACCTCAAGCTCATCATCACGTCGGCCACCATCGACCCGGCCAGTTTCGCGAAGCACTTCGCCGCCGCGGACGGCACCCCAGCACCGGTCGTCGAAGTGTCTGGCCGCACCTTTCCGGTAGAGATTCGCTACCGTCCGCTCGTCGCTGAGCCGGGAATCGCCAATTCCGATGAAGACAGTGATGACGATACGGCGGATGCCGCTCCCCCGGTCGACCGCGACTACATCGAGGGCATCACCGCAGCTCTCGATGAGCTTGAGCGAGAGTCGAACGGCGATGTGCTGGTCTTTCTCTCCGGCGAGACCGAGATTCGCGACGCCGCTGACGCTCTGCAGGGCAAGTACGCCTCCTCAGCCAGTCGCAACCCCACCGAGGTGCTGCCGCTCTACGGCCGGCTATCGTCAGCCGACCAGCACCGCGTGTTCCAGCCGTCGACCGTGGCCGGGGTGAAACGTCGCATCGTACTCGCGACCAACGTAGCCGAAACCAGCCTGACCGTGCCGGGCATCCGCTATGTCATCGACGCGGGAACCGCGCGCATCAGCCGCTACAGCGTGCGCTCGAAGGTACAACGACTGCCGATCGAAGCGATCTCACAGGCCTCCGGCAACCAGCGCAGCGGCCGCAGCGGGCGCACCAGCGACGGCATCGCGATTCGGCTGTACTCCGAAGAAGACTATCTGCGCCGTGCGGAATATACCGAGCCGGAGATTCTGCGCACCAACCTCGCCGCCGTCATTCTGCAGATGATCTCGCTCGGCCTCGGCGACATCGCCTCGTTCCCCTTTTTGACCCCGCCGGACAGTCGCAACATCAAGGACGGCCTCGACCTGCTCGCCGAACTCGGCGCCATCGAGGCAGAGGGAGCCGGGCGCACCAAGAGCGGTCGCGGCACCGCCCGTGCCACCAGCAGCGGAGCGGACGCCGCCGCCCCGGCTACCCCGCGCCTCACGCGCATCGGCCAACAACTCGCCCAACTGCCGATCGACCCGCGCTTTGGGCGCATGGTGATCGAGTCGAAGACGCAGGGCACCAGCCGGGAGGTCATGGCGATCGTGGCCGGACTCACCATCCAGGACCCGCGGGAGCGCCCGCTCGAGCGTCGCGCCCAGGCTGACCAATTCCATGCCCGGTTCGCCGACCCCACGAGCGACTTCCTCAGCCTGCTCAACCTCTGGAACTATCTTGAGAAGCAGCAGTCCGAACTGGGTTCGAGCGCCTTTCGACGCCTGTGCAAGAACGAGTACCTCAACTACTTACGGGTGCGCGAGTGGCAGGACGTGCTGCGGCAGTTGCGGCAGCTGGCCAAGCCGCTCGGCCTGCATCTCGGTGAGCCGAGCGCGAACCCCGACGGCGTACACCGATCGTTGCTCGCCGGGCTGCTCTCCCACATCGGCCTGAAAGACGTTGCGAAGAAGGACTATGTCGGCGCTCGAGCGCAGCGTTTCGTACTGTTTCCCGGATCAACCCTGGCTAAAAAGCAGCCGAACGCGGTCATGAGCGCCGAACTGGTCGAAACCAGCCGGCTGTTTGCCCGCATGAACGCGGTCGTCGACCCGGCCTGGGCGGAACCCCTCGCCGGCAACCTGTGCAAGCGCAGCTATTCTGAACCGCACTGGGAAATGAAGCAGGGCGCCGCCGTCGTCTACGAACGGGTGACGCTCTACGGCGTTCCGATCGTGGCCCGCCGCCGGGTGCAGTTCTCCCGGATCGACCCGGCCTATGCCCGCGAGCTGTTCATTCGGCACGCCCTCGTGGAGGGCGAGTGGGACCGCGCATCTGGGCCGCAATCGTCGGCGGCAGAGAAGGAAGCCGATCGCGGCGGCCTGGGACCGTCCCGCATCGAACGCGTCAGTATCGCGGTCGACGGCGGCGACGCCAGCGGTGGGCGCGGGTCTGGCCGCGCACCCGCCATTGGCTCGAGCGCCAGCCGTGGCGGACGTCCCGGTCAGACGGGCGACCTCGGCATGTGGGCGTTCGAGCGGGCCAATACCAGGCTGCGGGAGGAACTGGCCGAGCTGGAGGAACGCACCCGACGCCGGGACATCCTCTTCGACGATGAAGCCGTCTTCGATTTCTACCAACGCCGTATTCCAGCCGAGGTGTCGTCAACCAAGAGCTTCGAGGGCTGGTGGCGTACGGCCAGGTTCGACACCCCCGACCTGCTCACCATGACCGCCGACGCGCTCGTCGCCGAGGACTCCCCCGAAATCGACGAGGGACTCTTTCCGCCGAGCTGGCAGCAGGGCGACCAGCGCCTGAACCTTGGCTACCGGTTCGAACCCGGCGAAGAAGACGACGGCGTGACCGTGCGCATCCCGCTCGCCCTGCTGGCCCGTCTCTCGCCGAACGGTTTCGACTGGCAGGTGCCCGGCCTCCGTGCCGACCTGGTGACCGCCATGATCAAGTCGCTGCCAAAGAGCATCCGACGCAATGTCGTTCCCGCCGCCGACTGGGCCGCTCGGCTACTGGGCGAACTACCCGGCGAGCCCGGCATCGTCATGGCGTTGCCGACGCCCATTCCCGATACATCGTTCGCCGAAACGCTCGCGGCGTTGATCCAGAAGCTCACCTACGTGCCGGTGAGCGCCCGCGACTTCGAGCTTGGCCGCATTTCCGCGCACCTGCGCATGACCTTCGTCGTCACCGACGAGCGCGGTCGCACCATCGCAGCCGACAAGGACCTCTTCGATCTGCAGCGGCGGCTCGGCACCCGGGTGCGGGAGAGCGTCGCGAAGGCGACGAGCGCCGCTGCTCCCAGCAACGCGATCGAGCGGGGCGGTATCACCACCTGGGATCTCGGCGAGCTCCCGCGCTTCCTGGACACGAAGCAGGGTGACAACACGATTCGCGGGTATCCGACGCTCGTCGATGATGGGGCATCCGTTTCTATTCGCATGATGAGCACCGAGCTGGAGCAGGCCCGGGCGCTGCCCCGCGGAGTACGCCGGCTGCTGCTGCTCGCAACGCCGTCGCCGGCCGCGTATGTGCAGCAGCATCTGACCGCGGCCGAGAAGCTTTCGCTCGCGACCAGCCCGTACAAGTCGACTCAGGCGATGTTCGAGGATTGCCTCGCCGCCGCGGTCGACGACGTGCTGTTTCGGGTGCGGCCCGACGGGCAGGTGTTTATGAAAGCCGAGTTCGACACCATTCGCGACCGGGTGTCAGGGGTGGTGATGGACTCTATGTTCGAAACGGTCGGCCTGGTCGCCCGCATTCTGACCGCCCATCGCCTGGCCGATAAGGCGCTCAAGGCCGCGACCAGCATGGCTCTGCTGCCCGGAATCAGCGACGCGCGCCAGCAGCTGACGGCGCTGGTCTACCCCGGATTCGTCAGCGAAACCGGCCTGGCCCAGCTGCGTCACCTACCGCGCTACCTCGGCGGCATCAGCGCGCGCGTGCCGAAACTCGTCGACAACCCCAGCCGCGACCGGGTCTGGATGAACGAGACCCAGGCCGCGACCACCCGGTTCGAGAATGCCGGCGGCACAATGCCCCTGAAAGCGGATGCTGCGTCGCCGCTTCTGCGCGCCCGTTGGATGATCGAAGAGCTGCGCATCAGCCTGTTCGCGCAGGAGCTCAAGGCCGCCGAGTCTGTGTCGCTGCAGCGCATCCAAAAGGTGCTCACCGGGTAGAGGACCTCTGTCGGTCGTCTTGCCGCCCGGGCCCACCTTACGGACCTCGCTCAAATTCGCCTTGAGTCCCTCTATTGCCCGCCACCTCGTGGCTAATTCAGGAAATCCAGCCGGCCTGCCCCGCTGTGCCGCACGATTACGCGCCCACAGGTACCCGGCCACCGCGGATTTCCTGATTTAGCCACAGGACACGGGCGGAACTCTGAGGGGTCTGAAAACCCACAGCTCAGATCGCTCCTAGAGGACCTTGGAGAGGAAGGCCTGGGTGCGGTGGTGCTGGGGGTTGGCGAGCACCTCGGTAGGCACACCACTCTCGACGACGACGCCGCCGTCCATGAAGACGAGCGAGTCGGCGACCTCGCGGGCGAATCCCATCTCGTGGGTGACCACGATCATGGTCATCCCGTCGCGGGCCAGGCCCTGCATGACGTCGAGCACCTCACCGACGAGCTCCGGGTCGAGCGCGCTGGTGGGTTCGTCGAACAGCATGAGCTTGGGCTCCATCGCCAGCGCACGGGCGATCGCGACCCGCTGCTGCTGGCCGCCGGAGAGGTGCGCGGGGTAATAGTCGGCGCGCTCGGCCAGGCCGACCCGGGCTAGAAGGGTACGTGCGTTGGCCTCGACGCCGGCCTTGGACAGGCCTTTGACTCGAATCGGTGCCTCCATCACGTTCTGCAACGCAGTCATGTGCGGAAACAGGTTGAATCGTTGGAACACCATGCCGATGTCCCGGCGTTGCCGGGCGGCTTCCTTCGGGTGCATCTCGTAGAGCTTGTTGTTAGCCTCGCGGTAGCCGATGAGCTCACCGTCGACGCTGAGGCGCCCGGCCGAGACAACCTCGAGGTGGTTGATGCAGCGCAGGAAGGTGGATTTGCCGGATCCGCTGGGCCCGACCAGGCACATGACCTCGCCGCGCTTGACCTCGAGCGAAATGCTCTTGAGCACCTCGTTGGAGCCAAAGCTCTTGGAGACGCGGTCGGCGACGACCATGGGGGGCTCAATAGCAGCGACCATCATCGTTCTCCCTGGTTCGGGTCGGTGGGCGGCAGCACGACAGTGGGTTGACCACTGCGAATGACCGGGGTGACGCCCGTCATTGCGGCAGTGGCGTCATCCGCTTTCTTATCGGGGCGTCGATCGCCGATGCCGCGGGCGAATCGCTTCTCGAGAAAGTACTGGCCGACCATGAGAATGGAGGTGAAGAACAGGTACCAGATCGACGCGACGATGAGCATCGGCACGGTGTCGAAAGTCACGGCGGCGATGTCGCGGGAGCGCGTGTACAGCTCAAGGGTGAACGGGATCGCCGTCACGAGCGACGTCGTCTTGAGCATCGAGATGACCTCGTTGCCGGCCGGGGGGATGATCACCCGCATCGACTGCGGAACGATCACGCGCACCATGGTCTGGAACCAGCTCATGCCGAGCGCGGTCGCCGCTTCTTCCTGCCCGCTGTCTACGGAGAGCAGCCCGGCGCGCACAATTTCGGCCATGTAGGCGGCCTCGTTGAGCGCCAGTCCGACGATGGCGAGAATGAACGCACTCAGCGCGACCCTGGTCGGGAAGGACACCCACGGTTCGGTGAACGGCAGCCCGATGTCAATGGACTGGTAGATCGTGCCGATCAGTCCCCAGAACACCAGCTGAACATAGACAGGGGTGCCGCGGAACACCCACAGGTACACCCAGGCGATACTGTTGACCACCGGGTTCGGCGAGAGCCGCATGATCGCCAGGGTCACGCCGAGGATGATCGCGATGATCATCGAGTAGACCGTGAGCTGCAGGGTAATGAATGCCGCCTGCGAAATGCGCTGGTCGAACAGGAACTTGCCGACGGCCGGCCAGTCGTAGGCCGGCCGCATGGCCGCATCGGCGACGAACAACGCAACGATGAGCAGTAACACGACCGCGAAGGTGTTGCGCCATGGGTGGTGCAGGCGGATTGCCTTGATTCCGGGTTCAGTCTTGCCGCCGGTCGCGGCCGTGTCAGTCATGATGTGAGTCGTGCTCTCTAGCCGTTGGACGCGGCGTTGATGGTGATGGTGTCGATGCCGCCGTCGGTGACGCCCCAGGCGTCGAGGATCTTGCCGTAGGAGCCGTCATCAACCATCGACTGCAGGGCAGCTTGCACGGCCTTGGTCAGTTCCGAACCCTTGTCGACGGTGATGCCGTACGGCGCCACGTCGAAGCTCTCGCCAGCCGCCTCGAGCTTGCCCTCGGCCTTGCTGATGGCGTAGAGGGTGACGGGCGAGTCGGCGCTGAGGGCGTCGGCCTTGCCGAGCACGACCGCGTTGGTCGCTTCGTCTTGTGAACCGTAGGGTAGAACCTCGATCTTCTCCAGTCCGGCGGCGGCGCAGGCCGCATTCTTGGCGGGGAGTTCGTCGGTGTCTTCGACCGTGTTGGACTGCACAGCGACGGTCAGGCCGCAGGCGTTGTCGGGGTCGACGGTGCTGCCGACCGGTGCGGCCCAGAGAATCCCGGCGTTGAAGTAGTTGACGAAGTCGACCTGCTTCTCACGCTCAAGGTTGTCGGTGAAGGAGGATTCACCGATGTCGACGGTGCCGCCGGTGATGCTTGGAATGATGTTGTCGAACGACGCGATCTGGTACTTGGTGTCGAGGCCGAGCTTGGCGGCGATACCGTTGGCGAGTTCGATGCCCCACCCGATCGGGGCTCCCGACTCGTCCTTATACTCGTTCGGCGGATAGGCCGCGTCGGTTCCGATCACGAGCACGCCGGCGTTCTTGATGTCCTCGGGGAGCAGCGCGACGGCGGCGGCGTCCGTTTCGATGGTGCTCGCGTCGCCCGAGGGCGTCGTGACGGTCGTGGTCGAGTTGTCGACACAGCCGGTGAGTAGCAGAGCGGCTGCGGCGGCGAAAGCCGGAACGATATAGCGTGCGCGCATGGCACTTCCTTCTTGATTTGCTCGAAAATGCGCGGATTCGACGGTGAACCCACAAGCGAGTAGACCTAACGAGCCTAGTGCAACCACAGCCGACTGTTTTCGAGCCCCTGTCGATTCCAGCGGTTTTGACCAGCGGATGCTGCGGATCTATCGTCGAGACGTGCCCCACTTCAGACCGAACATTTTGTATACATCCCCGACAGACCCACTCGCGGCGTCCCTGGTGGCCGAGCTGTCGCAGGAGTATGACGAGCGGTATGGCCTGAACGACGGGATTCCCTCGTCGGTCGAACTCAGCCGGTATCCGACCCAGCGCTTTCAGCCGATCGATGGCGGCACTTTTCTGCTGCTGGTCGAGAACGGACAAGCGGTCGCCGGTGGGGCGTTCATGCGGGGCGAGGATGATTCCGTCGAGGTAAAAAGAGTCTGGACTCATTCAGCGCATCGCCGCCGTGGGCTCGCCCGCCAGGTGATGGCCGAGCTGGAGGCCGAAGCGGGGCGGCGGGGCATTCGGTCTATAGTGCTGACCACTGGAGCGCGACAGCCCGAGGCGGTGGCGTTGTACCTCTCGCTCGGCTATGAGCCGCAGTTCGACCTCGACGACGATTGGGAATCGATTGGGTATTTGGAGTTTCGCAAGCAGCTCGCCGTGGTCGACGACCAGTTCAGCTAGTACATGCTGAATGCGGAATATATATATACTAGGCAGCCGATTCGGCGGCTTCGAGCAGCGGTGTGCCCGCCGACGGCATCGTTGCTGCGAGGTGTCCGGTACTGCTCAGCTCTCCATGGTTAATCTCACGGCGCACACTGACCCCATGCGGTCCACTATTACCGGCACGCCGAAAGCGGATGCAGCGAGGCCGGCTGGCGCTGCGGCATCCGCTGCAGAGGATGAGACTATTTGACGGCGGCCGCGAGCAGGGCGACGTAGTCGTCGAGGCCCCAGGACAGCGAGAGTCCGGTGGGCGGGGAGACCGAGCTGATGAAGGCCACACCGACCGGGGACGCAACCGTGCCAGCCTGCACCTGCGGCATGGCCTGGGCGTAACTCGCGTTCAGGAACGCGTCGGACTCTTCCTGGGTGGAGCCGAAGTTGATTAACAGGTCGCTGTCGAGCTTGTCGAGCTGCTCGTAGCTGAGCGTGTAGTAGAAGCTCGCCTCGTCGGTCGCGAGGTCGTCGACGGCCGGAGCGCTAACGAAGCCGAGGTCGAGGGTGAAGTCAACGCGCGGGTCCTCCTTCTTATAGATGTAGAAGGTTCCGGCGCTGTCGCTCGTGAGGGCGATGGTCTTGCCCGCGAATTCGGGGTGCGCGGCGGCCTGATCGGAGATTTCGGTGTCGATCGACGCGAGCAAGGCGCTCGCCTCGTCATTCTTACCGAGCGCGGTTCCGGTGATCTCGATCAGGTCGCGCCACGGGGTAGCCCAGGCGTCACCGAGGTAGGCGACGACCGGGGCGATCTCGCTGAGCAGGTCATATTCCTGCTCGGTGATACCGGAGTACGCGGCGAGGATCACGTCGGGGGCTGCCACGGCGATGTCTTCGTAGGGCGGCTCCTGGGTGTCGGGCAGTATGACCGGCATCTCTTCGCCTTCGAGCGCCTCGTTGATCCACGGCAGCACGCCGTTCTCATCGCCGGCGTAGTTTTGGAACGGCATCGCTACCGGAGTCACGCCCAACGCGATCGCGTTGTCGGCGCTGCCCCAGCCCCAGGTCACGACGCGGGTCGGCTGCTCGTCGATCGTGGTTTCGCCGAACGCGTGCTCGATGGTGACGGGAAAGCTGCCGGATACCGCGCCGTCCGCGGCATGGTCGGTCGCGTCATCCGCGGTAGCCGTGCAACCGCTCAGGGTCAGAGCGAGGATGCTGACGGCGGCAGCCAGTATGACGATGAGGCGTCGGGACACGAAAATCTCCAGTTCGTCGGGCGCGGGCGACGCAGTCGCCTAACTTGATAAGGGTAGCCTACCCTAAATTATGACCGGGTTGTGTCGGATAACGGGTGACTGTGGGGTCGGTGCCCGACCGTGGAACCGACCGATCGGTACGACCAGGGGCGAGCCGCAGACCGGGTCGGGTGTGATGAGCGCCTCGAGGTCGAAGGCCTCACGCACGATCTCGGCGGTGAGCGTCTCGGCGGGCGCGCCATTGGCCACGATGCGTCCGGCCCGCATTACGACCAGGTGATCGGCATAACGGGCGGCCAGGTTGAGGTCATGCAGTACCATGACGACCGTCGTTCCGCACTCGCGATTGCGCTCGAGCAACAGGTCGAGCACCTCGATTTGGTGAGTGACGTCGAGAAAGGTGGTCGGTTCATCGAGCAACAGAATCTCCGGATCCTGCGCGAGCGCCATGGCAATCCAGACGCGCTGGCGCTGGCCGCCGGAGAGGTCTTCGAGGCGGCGGGTCACGAGCTGGTCGGTGTTGGTGGCGGCCATCGCAGTGGCGACGATCTCATCGTCAGTGCTCGACCACTGCCGAAACCAGCCCTGGTGCGGGTAGCGTCCACGTCCGACAAGGTCAGCCACGGTGATCCCGTCGGGGGCGACCGGCTGCTGAGGTAGCAGCCCCACAACCGTCGCGACCTTTTTACCGGAGAGCGCGGCAATGTTGCGCCCGCCCAGCGTGACCTGGCCGGCATCTGGTTTCAGCAGTCGCGCGAGGCCCTTAAGCAGCGTGGATTTTCCGGAGGCGTTGGCCCCGACGATGACTGTGATCGCGCCGGGAATCACCTCGAGGTCGAGGTTCTCGATGATGCGCGACTGGTCGTAACCGAGGCTGACGCCCTCGGCGCGCAGTTCGGGTGCGTTTTCGGGTGTGGCGGACGGGGTCATCAGGCGCCCTTTCCGGTTTTATTGCTGGTGGCGAGCAGCCAGAGCAGGTAGGGGGCGCCGATCGCGCCCGTGATGATTCCGGCCGGCAGTTCGAGCTGCCCTGGCAGCACGTGTTGGGCCGCGAAATCGGCGACCGTCGTGATCAACGCTCCGATCAGTCCGGTCGGGATCAGGTCGAGCCCGCCGGAGCCGACCGCTCGACGGGCGATCGGAGCCGCGACGAAGGCCACGAAGGCCAGCGGGCCGACCGCCGCTGTCGCCGTGGCGGCGAGGGCGACCGCGATCACGAGCAGCACCAGTCGGGTGCGTTCGGCGTCGACGCCGAGGCTGCGAGCAAGATCGTCACCGAGCTGCAGGGCGCGAAGACGGCCGCTCAGCAGCCGAATGATGGGTAGCAGCACGAGAAGCACCACGGCGACGACCGAGATATCCTGCCAGCGCGCGCCGCTCACACTGCCGACCAGCCAGAGTAGGGCGCCCTGCGCGTCGTTTCGCGCGGCGCGGGAGAGCAGATAGCCAAGCAGCCCCTGCACCATGAACGCAACCCCGACGCCGATCAGGACGAAGCGGTACCCGACCACACCGCCGCGCCAGGCCAGCAGATAGATGACACAGGCGACGATGACGGCCCCCGCGAATGCGGCCAGGGAAGTCGCGACGGCACCGAAGCCGAGGACGAGCATGCCGAACACGGCGGCGGCGCTCGCTCCCCCGGTCACTCCGATGATGTCGGGGCTCGCGAGCGGATTGCGCAGCACAGTCTGGAACACCGCGCCCGAGATTGCGAACGCCACACCGACGAGCACGGCGAGGGTCAGCCGCGGCAGACGCAGTGACAGCACGATGAAGTTCTCGCTCTGCGTTCCCTGCCCGGCGAGCGTGCGCAGCAGGTCGGGCACGCTGAGCGAATACGCTCCGACCGCGAGGCTGAACGCGCCGACGATGACGAGGGCGCCGAGCAGTCCGAGCACGATTCGGCGCTCGCGCCTGCTGCGCTGGGCGCGCGCATGGGCCAGGAGTGCGGCATCCGCTTTCAGAACGGATGCCGCCACTCGGGCAGGCCCGTCGGCTACTGTGGCCGGGCCCCGCGTCGAACCACTCATCGTGCCCGGGTGCGCTCCTGGCTGCACCGTGCCGCGCATCACAGGCCGGCCAGTTTCACGCGGCGAACGAGCGCGATGAGCACCGGAGCCCCGAGGAAGGCGACGACGAGGCCGGCCTCGATCTCGCCCGGCCGGGCGATGACGCGGCCGAGCACATCCGCTGCAACGAGCAGGGTCGGACCGAACAGTGCGGAGAAGGCAATGATGAGGCGGTAGTCGGGACCGGTGATCCAGCGGGCCACGTGCGGCACGGCGAGTCCAACGAACACGATCGGGCCGGCCATCGCGGTGGCCGATCCGCAGAGCAGCACGATCGCCACGGCGCAGACGATGCGGGCGGTGATTAGGTTTTGGCCGAGACCACGGGCGAGATCGTTCCCGAGGGCGAGAGCGTTGAGCATGCGGGCGGCCACGATGGCCAGAATCGCCCCGACCAGAATGAACGGGGCCAGCGGCAGAGCGGCGTCGAGACCACGCGCGACGAGGGAGCCAGCCGCCCAGAACCGGTAGCGATCGAAGGTCTCAGAGTCGGCCAGCAGCACGATGGTGATGAGCGAGGTGAACGCTGCCGTCAGCGCGGTTCCGGCGAGGGCCAGCTTGACCGGGGTAGCGCCCTCGCGTCCGAGCGATCCGATCAGATAGACGATCGTCGCGGCCACCGCTGCGCCAATAAAGGCGAACCAGACGTAGCCGAGCGAGGAGGTGACGCCGAACCAGGCGATACCGGCGACGACGAACAGGGAGGCGCCGGCGTTGACTCCGAGCAGGCCGGGATCGGCGAGCGGGTTGCGGGTGACGCCCTGCATGAGGCCGCCGGCCAGGCCGAGGGCGAGGCCGGCGAGCAGGCCGACGACGGTGCGCGGCACGCGAAGGTCCAGGATGACGGTGTGGTCGGTCTTAGCGCGATCGGGATTGGCCAGGGCATCGAGCACGGTGCCGAGGGCGATCTCCCGAGTGCCGACGACGAGCGACGCGACGATGGCCAGAACGAGCAGTGCGAGGGCGAGCGCGAAGCCGATAATGACGCGGCGCGGACGGGTTCGGGGCGACGGTGCTGAGTTGTGGACGGGGTTTGCGGCGGGATTCCCGACCGGGTTCAGACCGGGCGCGGCCACGTCGCGCGCGACCGACTCGGTTGAGGTGCGCGTCATTGGGCTTCGGAACGGCCGAGCCGCCAGTAACCCATGAAGGCTACGCGCTTTCGGTCGATGCCGGTCTCGCTCACCAGAAAACGTCGCAGCAGCTTGATCATGCAGGATTCGCCCGCGAGCCAGGCGTAGAACCCGGTGCCGGCTTCGTCGCCCGGCGATTCCCAGAGCAGTTCGCGGTCCACGTCGACTTCGGCGAGCAACTGCGGGGTGGCGACGACCGCCTCGTCCACGAGCAGACGATTGCTCGCCACCCAGCCGCGCACCGCGGCGTCGAGGCACTCACCGTGCGGGGCGGCATCGCGGGCCAGCCAGGTAATGGCACAACCGGCGGGAAGGTCGAGGGGTAGGGCATCCGCTTTGCTGGGCACTTCGATGAAGGCACGCGCGCGGCGGCCAACCGGGAGGCTCTCGAGGATGCTGCAGATGGCGGGGGCGGCGGTTTCGTCGCCGGCCAGCAGTAATTCGGTCGCCTGTGCCGGGTGCCAGTCGAGGCCGATAGCACGGCCGGGGCTGCGCTCGTCCGGGCCGACGATGAGAACGTCCCGGCCGATCGTCGCGGTGTGCAGCCAGTGCGCGGCCGGGCCGAGCGGGCTGTGGCCGGCGTGGGTGACGAAATCCACGTCGATTTCGCGCAGCTCGGGCCGCACTGTGCGAATCGTGTAGGTACGAAACGGGTTGCGATCAGCGTCGGGCAGCGCGCGCCAGCGGGCGTACCAGCTTCCATCGGCGATGGTGGTCTCGTCGGTTGCACCGATGTCGGACAGGCCACGGCCGGGCAGTGGCAACACGATCTTGACCCTTTGGTCGAGCCCGGCGGTACTGAAGGTATCAAACTGCTCACCGAAAAACGTCACGCGGGTGAAATGCTCACTCAGAGAACGGATGCCCACTACCGTGGCCCGGTAGGGTCGATAGGCGGGACGATCCAGACCGGCAGTCACACGCTCGTTCGGTAAGGTAAGCATTGCCTTAGTATGGCATGCCTTAGCTGGGGCCTGTCCGGCTGTTTCAATTTTCCTGGTCGGCTCGCTCCCGCCTGCCACAGCCACCACCCACCCGGATTTCGATCGGCCCCACCATAGACTGAAATCGTGAAAAGCTACTGGACCCTTCTGCGCACGCCCGGCGTATCCCGCCTCATAGCTGCGCAGTTGACGGCCCGGTTTCCGTTCGGCATGCTCTCGCTCGCTTTTCTCATTCACATCGAGCAGATCTTTGATTCCTATGGCGCGGCGGGGTTGGTTCTCGGTGCAATGAGCTTCGGCCAGGCCATCGCGGGACCGCTCACCAGCCGGCTGATGGGCCGACTCGGCATGCGCCCGGTGATTATCGCGACGATGTTCATCTGCGCGGTCTCGATCATCGTGATGGCGCTGATTCCGCTGCCGGTACTCAGCCTCATGCTCATCGGATTCGTCGCCGGACTGTCCACGCCGCCGATTCAACCGGCCGTGCGCACGATCTACCCCAAAATAGTCAATTCCCGACAGCTCACCCCGCTCTTCTCACTCGACGCCTCGGCGCAGGAGATCATCTGGGTGCTCGGCCCGGTGATCGCGACCTTCGTGGCGCTGCAGGTATCGACGACCGCGGGCATTCTGCTCGCCGCATTCTTTCTGATCGCCGGCGGAATCTGGTTCGTCGCCCTGCCGGAGGTGGGCCGGGTGCGCATTCCGCGCAGTCGCCGCAAGCTCGGCGTGGTGCTGAAGAAGCCTGAGGTGCTGCTCAGCACCATCGTCGGATTCACCCTCGTTGCCGCCTGCGCGGCCGTCGAAGCCGGTGTGGTCGCGGTGTTCGGCCATGGCAGCGCCGACGCCGGCTGGGTGCTCGGCATCTTCGCGATCGGCTCGCTCGTCGGCGGCCTCGCACTCGGACATGCCCCGATCGGTCCGTGGGCCCTCGCCACCCGCATGCTCATCGTCACCATTGGGCTGATTCTGGCCAGCCTGTGGCTCACCTTTTGGTGGCTTTCCCTAGCGCTGCTCCTGGCCGGGGTCGGCATCGCGCCCGCCTTCGCTGTTCTGTTCGGCATTGTCTCGGCGAGCGTGAAGTTCAGCGACACCGCCGAGGCTTACGGCTGGGTCGGTACCGGCCAGCTGATCGGCGCCGCCATGGGGTCTGCCATTGCCGGGTTCTCAATCGACCACTCCGGGCCTGTCTCGGCGATCTACGTCGCCGCCGGATTCGCGGCGCTCGGCTGCATCATCCCAGCGCTCGGCCGGCGCTGGCACCCGGACCTGCGCGGCCGCGACGTCAGCCCCATCCCCGACACCGAGCCCATCCAGGTTCAGGTCTCCTAGCAAAACGGCTTAGATGGAAGCATGAAATCACTCACCCTCAACGACGGCTACGTGATCCCCCAGCTCGGTCTCGGGGTATATAAAATAGCGGATGCCCTGGCCGCCGACACCGTGCAGCTCGCGCTCGAGGCCGGGTATCGTCACGTCGACACCGCAGCCCTCTATGAGAACGAGGTCGGCGTCGGGCAGGGGTTCGCGCGCTCCAGTGTGCCCCGGGGGGATGTGTTCGTCACGACCAAGGTGTGGAATGACCGCCACGGCTACGACGCGACAATGACGGCCTTCGACGAGAGCCTGGCCAAACTGGGCCTAGACTACGTCGACCTGTACCTGATTCACTGGCCGGCGCCGCAGCAGAACCGTTACGTCGAGACCTATCGCGCCCTCGAAGCCCTGCGCGCTGACGGCCGGGCCCGCTCGATCGGGGTCTCCAACTTTCACCCGCGCCACCTCGACCGACTCCTGGCCGAGACCGAGGTCGTGCCAGTGCTCAACCAGGTGGAGTTGCACCCGTGGTTGCCACAAATGGAAGTGCGCGCGTATGACACGGCCCACGGCATCCGTACTGAGGCCTGGTCTCCGCTGGCCCGCGGGCGTGCAATTGGCCACCCGATCCTCAAAGCGATCGGCGCCAGGCACGGCAAATCTGCCGCGCAGATCGTGATCGCCTGGCACCTCGCGCTCGGTAACATCGTCATTCCCAAGTCGGTGACGCCGGCCCGCATTCGTGCCAACATCGACGTGTTCGATATAGCCCTCAATGCAGCAGATCTCGCCGCGATCGCAGCGCTCGAGAGCGGCGAGCGCACCGGCAAAGACCCCGACGACCTCGACTGAACTAGAGGCAGCCACCCGAAAAGCGCGCCGATCGGTCTGGCGCCGAGGCAGCCCGACGTGCGCTCTGGCGTTACCAGCGCGGGTGAATCTGCCCCCGCAGGAGCCGGTCGTAGATGTCCTGAACGCCCTCGTTGAAGGCGAGGCAAAGCGGTTCGGCTACGCCGGCCGCGGCGTTTCCCTGCGCCTGCGCGACCGAGCGGGCTCCCGGAATGACAGCGCTCACCCCGTCGATCTGGGCAACCCAGGCCAGGGCGGCCTGGGCTGGCGTGAGGCCGACCGGGGCCAGGGCCGCGAACTCCGTGGCGGCCTGCAAGCCCACCTCGAAGTCGACGCCAGAGAAAGTCTCACCGACGTCGAAGTGACTGCCGTCTCGATTGAAGTTGCGGTGGTCACTCTCGGCGAAGACCGTGTCGGCGGTATATTTGCCGGTCAGCAGCCCGCTGGCCAGCGGAACCCGGGCAATTATGCCCACCCCGGCAGCTCGTGCGGCCGGCAGCACCTCGTCGAGCGGCTTGAGCCGGAAGGCGTTCAGGATGATCTGCACCGTCGCAATGCCCGGGTGACTGATCGCGGCGAGCGCCTGGGCGCAGGTCTCGACGCTCACCCCGTAATTGGCAATGACGCCCTCATCGACGAGGGTATCGAGTGCGTCGTAGACCTCGCCGGACTCGAACACTGCGCTCGGCGGGCAGTGCAGCTGCACGAGGTCAAGGGTGTCCATGCCGAGGTTGGTTCGCGACCGGTCGGTCCACTCGCGAAAGTTGGCGAGCACGAAGTTTTCGGGCACCTGCTGCGCGCGACGACCCATCTTCGTGGCAACCGTGATCTCGGCGCCCGGGGCATCGTGTGCGAGAAAATTCCCGATCAGCCGCTCGCTGCGGCCGTCACCATAGACATCCGCTGTGTCAAAAAAAGTGACGCCGGCATCAGCGGATGCCGCGAGTACGCCGGTCGCGTCGGCGTCAGACACGGCGCCCCAGTCCCCGCCGAGCTGCCAGGTGCCTAGGCCGATCACGGAAACGGTACGGCCGGTTCGTCCAAGGGTGCGTTTTTGCATATCTCCAGCTTAGGCAACGGATGGGCCTTGCCGTCGGACCTCTTTGCTAGCGACCCACGATGCGCTCCGCGATCAACGGACCGCCATCCTGCACGAGCTCGCCAACGTCGCCGATACGCCAAGCGCCCGCTACCGCCTCGAGCGCCCGAGAGAACCGGGCCGGCTCGTCGGCGTTGAGCGTGAATAGGGGCTGGCCCTTGACCACTGTGTCGCCGGGCTTGGCGTGCAGGTCGATTCCGGCGGCATGCTGCACCGGATCCTGCTTGCGCGCGCGCCCGGCACCGAGTCGCCAGGCGCCGATGCCGAACGGCAGCGCCTGCTGTTCTACCAGCACGCCGCTTCGTTCTGCAAGAACAACGTGAGTCTCGCGTGCAACCGGCAATGCGGCATCCGGATCGCCGCCTTGCGCTCGAATCACGGCCCGCCACTTGTCCATGGCCCGGCCGTCCGTGAGTGCAGCCCTCACATCGACACCGGTGATTCCGGCGAGCGAGAGCATCTCCTCGGCCAGAGCCACCGTGAGCTCGACCACATCGGCTGGCCCGCCGCCGGCGAGCACCTCGATCGACTCACGCACCTCGTTGGCATTGCCGATGGCGAAACCGAGCGGCACGTTCATATTGGTGAGCATTGCGGATGTCGCTACCCCGGCATCCTCACCCAGCTCGACCATCGTGCGGGCCAGCTCCCGTGACCGCTCAATCTCTTTCAAAAATGCGCCTGACCCGAACTTCACGTCGAGCACGAGGGCCTGAGTGCCCTCGGCAATCTTCTTTGACATGATCGACGAGGCGATCAGCGGAATCGCCTCGACTGTTCCGGTGATATCACGCAGGGCGTAAAGCTTGCCGTCGGCCGGGGCCAGGCCGCTTCCGGCCGCGCAGACGACGCCACCGAGCTCCTGTAGCTGCTTAAGCATCTCGGTGTTGGTCAGATTGGCGCGCCAGCCGGGAATCGACTCGAGCTTGTCGAGCGTTCCGCCGGTGTGGCCGAGGCCACGACCCGAGAGCTGCGGCACGGCCGCGCCGAACACGGCGACGAGCGGCATCAACGGCAGGGTGATCTTGTCGCCGACGCCGCCGGTGGAGTGCTTGTCGGTGGTCGGCTTGCCGAGGCCGTCGAAGCTCATCCGCTCGCCGCTCGCGAGCATCGCCATAGTCAGAGCCCGAATCTCGCTGCGGCTCATGCCGTTCAGAAAGATCGCCATGATCATCGCGGCCATTTGCTCGTCGCCCACGTAACCACGGGTGTAGGCGTCGATCAGCCAGTTGATCTGCGCCTCGCTGAGTTCACCGCGGTCGCGCTTGGTGTGAATAAGGTCGATGGCATCAAACGCTTCGATGGTGCTCATGGTGCACTCCTTAAGAGCCGATTACACAATGGAAAATACTCGACGCCCGCCGACCGGGCGGAACGAGTGCAACTGCTACGACGAAGCTGTGCTGCCGCGGTAGTCGGCGAGTTGGCGCGGCCCGAAGGCATCCGGCAGCACCTCGTCGATGGTTTTGACACCCGAGACTGTCTCAAGCAGCATGCCCGGCGCCGAGTGTTCGTAAAGCAACTGGCGGCAGCGACCACACGGCATGAGGATGCCGCCATTGCCGTCGACGCAGGTGAACGCGACGAGCTGACCGCCACCGCTGCGATGCAGCGCGGAGACCAGGCCGCACTCCGCGCAGAGGGTGAGGCCGTAGGAAGCATTCTCCACGTTGCATCCGCTGATCACTCGCCCGTCAGAAACGAGAGCGGCGGCGCCGACCGGAAACTTCGAGTAGGGCACGTAGGCGGTCGCCATTGCGGCGAGAGCCTGTACACGCAGCGCCGCCCAATCGACGATCACGGTGCTCATTTGATGTACGGCCTTCCGTCAGCGGCGGGTGCGCGCGAGCGACCGACGAACCCGGCAACGGCGAAGATCGTCACGACGTAGGGCAGCATCAGCATGAACTCACTCGGCACTGGCGAGCCGATGATGCCCAGCACGTTCTGCAGGTTGGTTGCGAAACCGAACAGCAGCGCCGCGAGGGTGGCCTTGATCGGATGCCACTGCCCAAAGATCACCGCGGCGAGGGCGATATAGCCCATACCGTTGGTCATCTCCTTGTTGAACGCACCGACCGCGCCGAGCGTGAAGTATGCTCCGCCAAATCCGGAGACAACACCGCCGAGCGTGACGGCAACGAAGCGGGTGCGGTTGACGTTGATGCCGACCGTGTCGGCGGCCTGCGGATGCTCACCGACGGCTCGCACACGCAGGCCCCACTTGGTGCGAAACAGGCTGAAGAACACGATCGCGATCGCGAAATACATGACGTAGACGATAATCGTCTGACGAAACAGCACCGGCCCGATGATGGGAATTTCGCTGAGCAGCGGAATGTCGAGGCGCGGAAAGACGTCTGGTGAGTTGAGGTTCGCACTGGGAGCGAGCACCTGCGAGTACAGAAAGCTGGTCAGCCCGACCACGAGCACGTTGAGCACAACACCGACGATGACCTGGTCGACCAGGTACTTCAGCGCAAATGCCGCCAGCACCATCGACACCAGCGCCCCAGCGACCATGGCCGCAATCAGTCCCAAATAGGGGTTACCGGTAACTGAGGCGACGACCGCTGAGCTGAACGCACCGGCCAACAGCTGGCTTTCGATGGCCACGTTGACCACGCCCGCTCGCTCGGAGAGCACACCTCCCAGGGCGCCGAAGATGAGCGGTGCACTCAGGGTGACCGTTCCGATCAGCAGCCCGGGAACCGGAATGGTGGAACCGGACGCGGCCCAGGCCAGAAACCCGATCAGGAACAACAGCGCAAACACAATGGAGAAAATGATCGAAATCTTGGTCCGACGATAAACCAGCCAGGCTGAGAGGACAGCCAACAGCACGAGCACTATCGCGACAAAAATTCCCGTGGCAAAGGTCGGCAGCGCCACGTTGGGCAGCTGAATTGCATCACGCGCCTGCGACAGCCGGAATGTGCTCAGTTCACCCTGCTGCCCACGCCCGAGTGCTACGAACAGAAACAGCGCTCCAAGCGCAAACCCACCGAACGTGATCGGGATCTTCCAGCTGCGAATCTGCGGCGTCGGCTTCACGATCGGGGCTGAAGCCTCCAGCGGAGCTGGGCTCTGTGCAATCGTGCTCATTTCGCTACCGCCTCGATGTTGGGCGTTGCAGTAACGCGGGTTCGTGGTTTTTTGGTGGTACCAGGGGTCGGCAGTCGGAAGATCGCCCGCACCAGGGGCGGCGCCGCGATGAACAGTACAATGAGCGCCTGCACAACCAAGACGATGTCGATCGGCACGCCCTCCGCGGCCTGCATGGCGAAGCCGCCGGCCTTGAACGCTCCGAACAAAATTCCGGCGGCAAAAATGCCCCACGGCCTCGACCGACCGAGCAGCGCCACGGTGATGGCGTCGAAGCCGATGCCGGCATCGATGCCCGAACTAAAACCGGTGGTCAGCGTGCCGAGCACCTGATTGACGCCGGCTAGGCCGACGAGCGCGCCCGAGATGGCCATGGCGTACATATAAATGTTCTTCACGTTGATGCCGGCGACCCGGGCAGCGCTCGGGTTCTGCCCGACGGCGCGAAACTGAAAACCGAGGTTGGAGCGGCTAAGCAGCCACCAGACGAAAATCGTCGCGGCGATGACGGTGAGAAAACCGGCATGCAGGTTATAGCGCGGGCCGAACAGGTCTGGAAAGATAGCCGTTGCGGCCATGGCCGGCGTCTTGGGATTGTTGCTGCCCGGAGCCTGCAGCGCGCCGGGGGTGCGCAGCAGAAACTGGATGAGGTACAGCGCCACAAAGTTGAGCATGATCGTGACGATCACCTCGTGCGCTCCGGTACGAGCCTTGAGTAAGCCGACAATCCCGCCCCAGATGGCCCCACCGAGCAGACCGGCCAGAATAGCGACAATCAAGTGGATGCCAGCCGGCAGATCTACCGCAAACGCGACCCAGCCGGCCGCGGCTGCAGCGATGAGCATCTGCCCACGGCCACCAATATTGAACATGCCAACGCGGAAGGCGAGCCCGACGCCGAGCCCGGCCGCGATCAGCGGGGTCGCAAAGGTGAGGGTCTCGGTCAGGGGCCTGATCGCGGTGAGAAAGCCCGTAGCCCGAAAGTTGTAGACAGAACCCTGGAATAGGGCCGAGTACGCGCCGGCCACGGCGCCCCAAATCGCTCCGAGCAGGTCGCCGGGTCGGGAGAAGAAGTATCCGGCGGTCTCCTGCACGCGGTCGTTGGTGAAGGCGATCAAAATGCCGCCGACCACGAGCGCGAGCACCACGGCGAACAGCGAGATCATGGCGCTGCCGCCGGTGATGTCGCGCAGGGCCTGGGTCCAGCGCTCGGAGCCGTCCTTTTTTTCCGCGTGAGTCGGCGCAGTTTTCTCGCTCACAGTGCCGCCTCCGTTTGGGGTGAGTGTTCGCCGGCCATCATGAGGCCAAGCGTGGCGCGGGGGGTATTACCGGGCACGATTCCAACGATTTCTCCTCGATACATCACCGCGATGCGGTCTGCGAGCGCGACGACTTCGTCGAGTTCAGTCGAAACCACGATCACTGGGATTCCGGAGTCCCTGGTCTCAATAATGCGGGTGTGCACGAATTCGATTGAGCCGACGTCGAGCCCGCGGGTCGGCTGCGCCGCCACAAACAGGCGCAGGTCACGGCTGAGTTCTCGGGCGAGCACCACTTTCTGCTGGTTTCCCCCGGAGAGCCGACCGGCCTCCATCTCGCTGCCCTGCGAGCGGATGTCGAACTCGGTGATCTTCTCGGCCGCAAATTTGGCCCGAAAAGCCAGCTGCAGGTTGCCGCCCTTCACGAACGGCGCCCCAGAGCTGCGGTCGAGCATCAGGTTCTCGGCGATGCTGAAGTCGGCGATCAGGCCGTCTTCGGTGCGGTCTTCGGGAACGAAGCCAACCCCGGAGTCGAGAATATGGCGCACACTGTAGCCGCGAAGCGGTTTGCCGTCGAGTTCGATCGACCCGGTCACGTGCTGCTGCAGCCCCATTAGGGCCTCGGTCAGTTCGGTTTGCCCATTACCTTGCACACCCGCAATGGCGAGCACCTCGCCGGCCTGCACGTCGAAGCTCACATTGTTGACGACGACCTGGTTGCGGGCATCGATCACCGAAAGGTTCCGCACAGACAGTGCGGTGCCACGCAGCTCCGGCGCGTTCTTGTGCACGGTCAGTTCAACGGCGCGGCCGACCATGAGGGAGGCGAGCTCGGCGTTGGTCGCAGTGGGCGAGGCCTCACCGACGACGGTTCCCAAACGGATGACGGTGATCCGGTCGGCGACTTCGCGCACCTCCCGCAGTTTGTGCGTGATGAACACGATCGATGTGCCGGACTCGGCGAGCTGACGCATGATGATCATGAGCTCGTCGGTTTCTTGCGGGGTGAGCACGGCGGTGGGCTCGTCAAAAACCAGCACTCTCGCATCCTGCGACAGCGCCTTGATGATCTCCACGCGTTGCTGCACACCAACGGGCAGGTCTTCGATCAGGGCGTCTGGATCGATGTCGAAGCCGAATCGGTCAGAGATCTCGCGCACCTTGGCGCGGGCGGCGCCCAGGTCGAGCCGGCCACCGAAGGTGGTCTGTTCGTGACCGAGCACAACGTTTTCGGCGACGGTGAACACTGGCACGAGCATGAAGTGCTGGTGCACCATGCCGATTCCCGCGTTCATGGCGTCGCCGGGCCCCGCGAACTTCTGCGCAACGTCATCGAGCAGAATCTCGCCCTCTTCGGCAATGTACAGGCCGTAGAGCACGTTCATCAGGGTGGACTTGCCAGCGCCGTTCTCGCCCAGGAGGGCGTGAATTTCACCCGACTCGACAGTGAGAGAGATGTTGTTGTTGGCGACCAGTGCACCAAAGCGTTTGGTGATGCCTCGAAGTTCGAGCTTCATTGATCCTGAATTCTTAGGTCGAGCGCCTGGGAGTGTGACAGGGAGGCTGAGATGGGGACGTACAACGGGGAGGCCGACAATCCGGCCTCCCCGTTGTTTTTAGCCTATTATTTCTTGGGCGAAGAAGGCGATTCGACCGCGATTGAACCGTCGATGATGCCCGCCTTGATGGCGTCGAGCTCGTCAGCCAGGGTCGCGGGGACCGTGGATTCGAAGTCGTGGAATGACGCGATGCCCACGCCATTATTGTCGAGAGTGCCAACGTATGGGGTGGCGTCGAAGCTGTCTCCACCGGCACCGGACACAACGTCGGACACGCTGATCTTGATGCCCTTCAAGATGCTGGTGAGGAACATGCTCCCGTTGGTCGGGTCGGTGTCGTAGAGGTCAGCGTCAACGCCCACCATGACGATGTCCTTGCTCGAGCTCTTGATCGCTTCAATGGCGCTCAAGAAGATCGGTCCACCGACGGGCAGCAGCACGTCGGCGTTCTGGTCGATCAGGCCCTGAGCGTTGTTGAGCGAGTCGACGCCGGCGGCGAAGCCGCCGGTGAACAACCCGGTCTGCGCGGCGACGTCCCAGCCCAGCGCTTTGACGGACGTGCCATTCTGCTCGTTGTAGTACGCGACGCCGTCAACGAAGCCATCCATGAAAATGGTGACCGTCGGAAACTGCATGCCCCCGTAGGTACCCACGACGCCGGTCTTGCTGTAACCGGCGGCCGCGTAGCCAGCCATGAAGGCGGCCGGGGCGGTGTCGAAGACGATCGGCTTGATGTTCGGTGCGTCTACCTCACCGTTGAAATCGAGGTCGGCGGTGTCGTCGATGATCGCATAGTTGACCTCGGGATTGGCCAGCGCCGACTCTACTGTGGCGGCGGCGAGGTTGAAGCCAACGGTGACAATGAGGGAGCAGCCCTGGTCGACGAGGTTCTGCACGTTGGACTGATAGTCGGTCTCTGTGGCCGATTCCACCGTGATTGGCGTAACGCCGAGGGTATCCGCTGCCTCGTTGAGGCCCTCGAAACCGAGCTGATTGAAGGACTTGTCGTCGAATCCACCGGCGTCAGAGACCATGCAGGGCACAAAGTCGCTGGCCGCGGCCGAGCTGGTATCTTCGGTCACGGCGGGCGCCTGGGCACAGGCGGCGAGCATCGCCACGGTGCCGAACATGGCAAGACCGCCAAGTCCGGTCTTACGGATCGAAATTGTCAAGAGGACCTCCAGGGTGCTGCCCAGCGAGATCGCTCGGGCATGGTGGAATTCACGTTACCGAATATGACGCTGCGCAGATGAGCATTATTGGAGCGCGAGTGAGTCGTTACCAAGCTGCTACATTTTGTACAGCAATTTCCCCTTACTGGGGTGTGCTCGGACCGGTGACCGCGATGATTCCCGCTACGATCGCCGCTCGAATCTGGTCGAGCTCATCGCTCAGTTCGACAGGCACCAGGCCCGCCTGGTCGTGGAAGCCGGCGATTTCGACGCCGCCGTTCTTCAATGTGCCCACGAAAGCCTCATTGTCAAAGCTTCCATCGAGGTCTGCGCCAATGGTCTCGATGACTGCTGCCGATGTGTTCTTCAACACGCTCGTGAGCACGACCGACTGCAGTTGGGCTGGCAAGGTGACGAATCCGTCATTGTCGACCCAGATAATGGTCACGCCCGGAGTCTCGATCGCTGCGGCCGCGGCTCCCTGGCCGACCTGACCAGCCACCGGCATGATAATATCTGCGCCCTGGTCAATGAACGACTGGGCGAGAGCCTTGCCCTTATTGACGTCTTCGAAATCGCCAGTGAAGCTGCCGTCCTGGGCGGTCTTGTCCCAGCCGAGCACCCGCACTGCGGCTTGGTGCTTGTCGTTGTACATGGCAACGCCGTCGACGAAGCCGTCCAAGAACAGGGTGACCGGCGGCTGATTGCCGCCGCCAAAGGTCGCAACGATGCCGGTCTTGCTCACACCAGCAGCGAGATAACCGGCCAAAAACGAGGCCTGGGCCGTGTCGAAGACGATCGGTTTCACGTTCGGCGCATCGACAAATTCATCGACGATTGCGAAGTGTACGTCCGGGTTCGCGGTCGCTTCGGCGAGGGTGGTGTCGGCGAGTTCATATCCGACGGTCAAAATGAACTGGCAGCCGGTGGCGACGGCCTGGCTCACATTGGGCGCAAGGTCGGTCTCCGACGTCGACACGAGTGCGTCGGCGTCGATGCTGTACTTCGTTGCGGCTTCCTGTAAGCCTTCCCAGCTGGACTGGTTGAAGGAGCGGTCTTCAAGGCCGCCGGAGTTGGTGACCATGCGGGCGCAGTAGTCCGGCACCGTCGCATCCGTTGTCACTGCGGGTGTCGGCGCCGGCGCGCAGCCGACCAACACCAAAGCGGCGGCCGCGAGGGCGGAAACAATAATCAAGCGGCGCATGGACACTCCTTCAGCATGAATTGAAATTGTACCCAGAACGGCTACAGCACGTCGGTGGAACCGGACAGCTTGAGCGCGTCGACGACCGCCTTGACCTTCTGAGCATTCGCACTCGTGGTGACTAGCAGTGCGTCGGGGGTATCGATCACGACAATGTCTTCGACGCCGATGAGCGCGATCATGCGACCGGTGTGGCTGACCACGATGCCGCTCGCCGAGTCAGCGAGCACCCGGGCGCCCTCGCCCAGAATAGCGAGGTTGGATTTGCGGCCACCGGAGTGCAGCTTCGCGATCGACGCGAAGTCGCCGACGTCATCCCAGTCGAACTGGCCGGGAATGACCACGAGCTTGCCGGCCGCTGCGGCCGGTTCAGCCACCGAGTAGTCGATGGCGATCTTCTTCAGGCGCGGCCAGACCTGGTCGACGACGGCGCCGCGGGCCGGGGTATCCCAGGCAGCGGCCAGCTTCATCAACCCGGCATGCAACTCGGGTTCGGTCGCCTCGATCTCGGCCAGCAGCCGGTCCGCGCGGGCGATGAAGATGCCGGCATTCCACAGGTAGTTGCCGTTGGCGATGTATCGTTCGGCCACTTCGGGGCTGGGCTTTTCCACGAACGAGTCGACCGCGAGGGCCGTCGGCGCGCCCTCGATCGGTAGCGAGGCCGCGCTCTTGATGTAGCCGAAACCGATCGCGGGCTCGGTCGGCTGGATGCCGATGGTGACGATGTAGCCGGCATCCGCTGCGGCAACAGCCTCCGTCACCGCTGAGCGAAACAGGGCATCGCCCTTGATGACCTGGTCGGCTGGAAAAGATCCGATGATCACGTCGGGTTCGCGCAGCTGCAAAATCGCGGCGGCGAGGCCGATCGCCGCGGTCGAGTCGCGCGGTTCGCTCTCCAGCACAACGTTGGGGTCGACCAGTTCGGGCAGCTGCTGTTCGACGGCGGCGCGGTGGGCGCGCCCGGTGACGACCATGATGCGCTGCTCGGTGGAGAGCGGAACGAGGCGATCCCAGGTATCGCGCAGCAGGGTGTGACCGGAGCCGGTGAGGTCGTGCAGAAATTTGGGGGCATCCGCTCGCGATAGCGGCCAGAGCCGGGAACCGATGCCGCCGGCGGGAATCACGCTATACAAGCGGTTGAGGGGCTCACTGGACGTAATCATCGCCCCAGACTATCGGGCAAGGTCGATACGACTGTTCACCCGCCGGCTACCCGACGGCAACACCCGCGGCCTACTTTCGAACCATGCGGATCGCAGTCATCAGCGAAAGTTTTCTCCCCACCATCAGCGGGGTGACCACGAGCGTGTGCAAAGTGCTGGAGCACCTCGCGGCCACCGGTCACGAGGCCATGGTGATCGCCCCTTACGGCGCCCCGGCAGAATACGCGGGCTTTCCCGTGCACACCGTTTCCGCGCTCAATTACCGCCAGTTTCCGGTCGGTATTCCAAGTCCCCAGGTGCAGAAACTGCTCGCCGATTTTCGGCCGGACGTGCTGCACGCGGCCTCCCCGTTTCTGCTGGGAGCACAGGGCATCAGCGCCGCGAATCGGCTCGACATTCCCTCGGTCGCGATTTTTCAAACGGATGTCGCCGGTTACGCCCACCGCAATCACCTCGGCCCGGCCACCGCACTCGCCTGGCGCTTCGTGAAGTGGGTGCACGAGGGGGCCACTCGAACCCTGGTGCCGTCGTCGTCGTCGATGGCCGCTCTGCTGCGGCTCGGCGTGCCACGCTTGGCGATGTGGACGCGTGGCGTTGACCTCAACGGGTTCCACCCGAACGTCAAGAACGACCCGGCTGTCGCGGCGCTGCGCGAACGCATTTCGCCATCGCTCCCCAACGGCGCGCCGCGCGATGTGATCGTCGGCTACGTCGGTCGGATGGCTCCGGAGAAACAGGTCGAGCGGTTGCGCGCCCTGCGCGGGCTGCCGGGCATCCGTTTAGCGCTTGTCGGTGACGGGCCGAGCGTATCGTCTATCGGTCGAGCGCTGGCCGGCATGTCCGTGACCTGGCTGGGCCGGCTCTCGGGCGCAGAGCTAGCCGTTGCTTACGCGAGCTTCGACCTGTTCGTGCACGCCGGCACCGAAGAGACCTTCGGGCAAACCATCCAGGAGGCCCACGCCGCCGGGCTGCCGGTAGTCGCGCCCCACGCCGGTGGGCCGATCGACCTGGTCACCCACGGAGAGAACGGCTACCTGTTTCGGCCTGACGACGAGCGGGATCTGCGGCACTGGGTATCTCAGCTGGTCGGCAACCCGGCTCTGCGGGCGCGCATGGGGGAAGCCGGGCGCCGCGCCGTGCTCGGACGCTCGTGGCCACTGGTTTGCGCGGACTTGGTCGACTACTACGAACAGGCCATTGACGAGCGTCGTGCGGTGCGGGCCGACACGCACGTACCCCGATCCATGCAGCGTTAGGTTAACCTAACCGGCACGATGAGGCGGCGCACTTGTAGACTAACGACATGTGCTCACAGCACATTCTCGGTCTCACTAAAGAGCCACAATTCAGCCAGGGAGGGTTGTTCATGCCACAGAAGGCAGGAACCCTAGATTCTCAGCAGAAGACGACATCACGTCGCCCCGCCGGCACCCTATATCGGGGTAACACGGGCATGTGGTCTTGGGTCTTGCACCGCATCACCGGTGTCGCGATCTTCTTCTTTCTGCTCGTCCATATTCTCGACACGGCACTCGTGCGGGTCAGCCCCGAAGCGTATAACGCGGTCATCGGGCAGTACCAGACGCCGATCATGGGCCTCGGTGAAGTCGCACTCGTCGGCGCCATCGTGTTCCACGCCTTCAACGGAGTGCGCATCATTCTGATCGACTTCTGGAACGCCAAGTACCAGCGCGTACTGTTCTACGTCGTCATCGGCCTGTGGGTCGTCACCATGCTGGGCTTCGTGCCGCGCCACCTCATCAACGTGTTCAGCCACTAGGGGGCGACAGACATGACTTCAACAATCGAAGCTCCCCGCAGCCCACATACCCGCTCCACGAAAAAGAGCGGCGTCAACTGGGAAAAATGGGGCTGGATCTACATGCGCGTCTCCGGTGTCGTGCTGGTCGTGCTCATCTTCGGCCACCTGTTCGTCAATCTCATGATTGGCGAGGGCGTCAGCGCCCTGAACTTCGCGTTCGTCGCCGGCAAGCTGACCAACCCTTTCTGGATGACCTGGGACATCATCATGCTCTGGCTCGCCCTGATTCACGGCGGCAACGGCATGCGCACCCTGGTCAATGACTACGCGACCTCGCGGATGAGCCGCGGCATCCTGAAAATCGCGATCCTGGTCAGTGTTGTCGCGCTGATCGTGCTGGGCACCCTCGTGGTGTTCACCTTCGATCCCTGCCCCGCCGGTGCGCCCGCCGACCTCGTGGCCTCATTCTGTAAGTCCCTATAGGAGCTGCACACAAAAAAATGACATCCTCCACAGCACCTACCGGCGCAAACCCGGAGTCCACCGTCGTAGACGGTGTGCACTACCACCAGCACGACATCGTCATTGTGGGAGCAGGCGGAGCAGGCATGCGTGCAGCCCTCGAAGCTGGCCCCCACGCCAGCACGGCGGTCATTTCCAAGCTCTACCCGACGCGTTCGCACACCGGTGCGGCTCAGGGCGGCATGGCCGCGGCCCTGGCCAACGTCGAGGAAGACAACTGGGAATGGCACACCTTCGACACGATCAAGGGTGGCGACTACTTGGTTGACCAGGACGCCGCCGAGATCCTGGCCAAGGAAGCCATCGACGCGGTCATGGACCTCGAGAACATGGGCCTGCCGTTCAACCGCACCCCAGAGGGTAAGATCGACCAGCGTCGATTCGGTGGTCACACCCGCGACCACGGCAAGAGCCCCGTTCGCCGCGCCTGCTACGCCGCCGACCGCACCGGCCACATGATTCTGCAGACGCTGTTCCAGAACTGCGTCAAGGTCGGTATCAACTTCTTCAACGAGTACTACGTGCTCGACCTGGTCATGACTGAGATCGACGGTGTCAATCAGCCGACCGCGGTGGTGGCACTCGACCTGTCGAGCGGCGAACTGCACGTGTTCCAAGGCAAGGCATTCATCTTCGCCACCGGCGGTTTCGGAAAGATCTACAAGACCACCTCGAACGCCCACACCCTCACCGGTGATGGCGTCGGTATCGTCTGGCGCAAGGGCCTGCCGCTCGAGGACATGGAATTCTTCCAATTCCACCCGACCGGACTGGCCGGGTTGGGCATCCTCTTGACCGAGGGAGCGCGCGGTGAGGGTGCAATCCTCCGCAACGCGAGCGGTGAACGCTTCATGGAGCGTTACGCACCGACCATCAAGGACCTGGCTCCGCGCGACATCGTCTCGCGCTGCATGCTTCAGGAGGTTGCTGAGGGTCGCGGCGCCGGCCCGAACAAGGACTACCTGTACCTGGACTGCACCCACCTCGGCAAAGAACTGCTCGAGACCAAGTTGCCGGATATCACGGAGTTCGCCCGCACCTACCTCGGCGTCGACCCGGTCACCGAACCCGTTCCGGTCATGCCGACCGCGCACTATGCGATGGGCGGAATCCCGACCAACGTGAACGCCGAAGTACTGCGCGACAACACCACTGTGGTTCCCGGCCTGTATGCGGCCGGCGAGTGCGCCTGCGTATCCGTGCACGGCTCCAACCGTCTGGGCACCAACTCGCTGCTCGACATCAACGTGTTCGGCAAACGTGCCGGCAACAACGCGGTCGAATACGTCAAGACGGCTGCCTTCCGCGCTGTGCCGGCGGACCCGGCACGGGGCGTGCGGGAACTGCTGGAGGGCATCCGCTCGTCAACCGGAACCGAACGCATTGCAGTACTGCGCAAGATTCTGCAGGAGGAGATGGACAAGAAGGCTCAGGTGTTCCGCACCGACGAGTCGCTGTCGGAGCTCACCCAGACGATTCACCAGCTGCGTGAGCGCTACAAGAACATCGGAGTGCAGGACAAGGGCCGCCGGTTCAACACCGACCTGCTCGAAGCCGTCGAACTCGGCTTTCTGCTCGACCTCGCCGAGGTCGTCGTGTATTCCGCCCGTAACCGCAAGGAAAGCCGCGGCGGCCACCAGCGCGACGACTTCCCCACCCGGGACGACGCCAACTACCTAAAGCACACGATGGCCTACCTGACGGGCGACCCGCACTCGGCCGAGGCTGGCGACCACATCAAACTTGACTGGAAACCGGTTGTCATTACCCGCTACCAGCCGATGGAGAGGAAGTATTAGTGAGTACAGCCACAATCGACAACAAGCCCATAGTCCCCGAAGAAATTCAGTCGTTCACGGCGACGATCATCGTGCGCCGGTTCAACCCGGAGGTCGACGACGAGCCGCACTGGCAGGACTTCGACGTGCAGCTCTACCCGTCCGACCGGGTGCTTGACGCGCTGCACAAGATCAAGTGGGAGCAGGACGGTTCGCTGACTTTCCGTCGCTCCTGTGCGCACGGCGTTTGCGGTTCGGATGCCATGCGCATCAACGGTCGCAACCGTCTCGCCTGCAAGACGCTCATGAAAGACCTCGACGTCACCAAGCCGATCTACGTGGAGGCCATCAAGGGCCTGCCGCTGGAGAAGGACCTCATCGTGGACATGGAGCCGTTTTTTGCCTCCTTCCGGGAGGTACAGCCGTTCCTCATGAACAGCGTCGCCCCGCCCAAGGGCAAGGAACGCATTCAGACCGTCGCCCAGCGCGCCCGCTTCGACGACACGACGAAATGTATTCTCTGTGCGGCATGCACGTCGAGCTGCCCGGTGTTCTGGACCGACGGTCAGTACTTCGGTCCGGCCGCGATCGTCAACGCGCACCGCTTCATCTTCGACTCCCGCGATGAGAATGCGGCCGTGCGCCTCGACATCCTCAATGACAAGGAGGGCGTGTGGCGTTGCCGCACGACCTTCAACTGCACGGATGCCTGCCCTCGCGGTATCCAGGTGACCCAGGCCATCGCCGAGGTCAAGCAGGCCATCATGCGCGGCAAGGCCTAACCGCCCTGTTGGTATGAAAGACACCCCCCCCCGTCGATTCGACGGGGGGTGTCTTTGGTTAAGCTAACAGTGTGAATGAGCTCATAGCCCGCATCCTCGCCTGGCGGCCCGTGCGGGTGGTGACCCACTTCAACAATGTGGGTGGCAGCATCCTCGCGGCTGGAATGTCGTATCAGGCGATCTTCGCCATCTTCGCGGCCGTCTGGGTGGGCTTTTCGGTTGCCGGGCTCTTTCTGACCGCGAATCAGGGCCTGTTGAATGCGCTCTACGCGATCATCAACCAGTCGATTCCAGGGCTGATCGGTACCAAAGGCATTATCGACCCCGAGCTGCTGGCGACCGCTGGCATACTCACCTGGACCGGCTTCATCGCCCTGATCGGGCTGCTGCTGACCGCTCTCGGCTGGCTCTCGGCGACGGCGCAGGCCGTGCGCACCGTCTTTGACATGCCTCAGCAGACGATGTTCTTTCTGCTGGTCAAGCTGCGCGAGCTCGGCCTCGGGCTGATTTTCGGCCTTGCCCTCGTGTTGTCGGCGATTGTCTCGCTGGCGAGCACCGCGCTGCTCGGCCTGCTCTTTGGCATTCTTCACATACCGCAGGACTCTTTCTTCTACGAAGCCTCGGCCCGCACCATTGGCCTGGTCGTCGTCCTCGTCATCGACACCCTCACCTTGGCCGGCTTGTTCCGAGTACTGTCGCGGGTACGCATTCCGGTGCGGCGGCTGTTCGCCGGTGCGCTGCTCGGCGGGTTGGCGCTCGGCCTGCTCAAAATTCTCGGTGGTGCGCTGCTCGGTGGCGCCAGCCGTAACCCGTTGCTGGCGACCTTTGTGGTGATCATCGGGCTGCTGATCTGGTTCAACCTCGTGAGCACGGTCACCTTGCTCGCGGCGTCGTGGATTGCAGTGGGGATGGACGATGCCGGTATTCCGCCACATACTCTCAGCGCCGATGAGGCGGCGGAAGACCAGGCGCAGCGCATGCACGATGCCCTACGGCTAACCGCGCAGGGCGAGCTCACCGCCGCCAGAGCCGATCTCGATGCCTCGCCCTGGTATGCCCGGCGGGGCGCCCGGCGACGGCTCCGAACGGCTGAAGCGGTCGTCACGCAGTACGACCGAGCGGATGCCGCTAACTAGACTTGGTCCATGTCTTCAGCCAAACCCCTTCGCATTGCCAGCATCAACACGAACGGGGTGCGAGCCGCGTACCGCAAGGGAATGGGCGACTGGCTCAATGCCCGAGACGTCGATATTCTCGCGATTCAAGAGGTGCGCGCTTCCACCGAAGACCTTGAGGGATTGCTCGGGCCAGAGTGGAATATTTTGCACGACGCCGCCAGCGCCAAAGGACGGGCCGGGGTTGCCCTGGCGAGTCGCACCGGGGCATCCATTCACCGCGTTGCCCTCGGTGCTGAGGAATTCGACAGCGCCGGCCGCTGGCTCGAAGCCGACTACGAGGTCGACGGCCAGATCATCACCGTCGTGAGCACCTATGTGCACTCCGGCGAGACCGACACCCCGAAGCAGATCGAGAAGTACAAGTTTCTCGACGCCATGCTCGCCCGGTTGCCCGAGCTGACCGAGCACAGCCCGCTCACGCTCGTGCTCGGCGACCTCAACGTAGGCCACCGCACGCTCGACATTAAGAACTGGCGCGGCAACAAGAAGCATGCCGGTTTTCTGCCGGAGGAGCGTGAGTATTTCGACCGGATCCTCGGCGCAGAAGACGACGCGCGCTACAACGCGGGTGCCGGACTGGGCTGGGTAGACGTAGGGCGCAAATGGGCCGGTGAGGTTGAGGGACCATACACCTGGTGGTCCCAACGCGGAAAAGCGTTTGACACCGACACCGGGTGGCGACTGGACTACCATCTGGCCAGCTCGGAGCTGGCGGCATCCGTTGTCAACTACGCGGTCGACCGGGCCGCCGCGTACGACCAGCGCTGGAGCGACCACTCCCCCGTCGTTGTCGACTATGACCTTTCTGGAGCCAAATCATGACCAAACCCCGCCTGTATTCGGGCATGCAGCCCTCGGCCGAGTCCCTGCAGATCGGCAACTACATCGGCGCTCTGCTCAACTGGAAGTCGCTGCAGCAGACGCACGACGCGTTCTTCTCCATTGTCGACCTGCACGCGATCACCGTCGCGCAGGAGCCTGCAAAGCTGCGGGAGAACACCCGCGGCACGGCGGCGCAGTACATTGCCGCCGGGATCGACCCCTCGGCGTCGACGCTGTACGTGCAGTCGCACGTGGCCGCGCACGCGCAGTTGGCCTGGGTGCTGAACACAATCACCGGGTTCGGTGAGGCTAGCCGGATGACGCAGTTCAAGGACAAGTCTGCGCGGCACGGTGCCGACGCGACGACGGTGGGCCTGTTCGCCTATCCGACGCTGATGGCCGCGGATATTTTGCTGTACCAGACCACAGTGGTGCCGGTCGGAGAGGACCAGCGCCAGCACGTGGAGCTCACCCGCGACCTCGCGCTGCGCTTCAACTCCCGGTTCGGCGACACCTTCACGATCCCAGAGGTGGCGATCGTGAAGGAGACCGCGAAGATCTACGACCTGCAGAACCCCACGTCGAAGATGTCGAAGTCGGCCGAGTCGCACGCCGGAGTGATCTGGCTGCTCGATGAGCCTGGGGTCACCAGGAAGAAGATCATGCGAGCGGTGACGGATGCCGATGGCGGCGTGGTCTTCGACCGCGAGAACAAGCCCGGCGTGGCCAATCTGCTCACCATCTACTCCGTACTCGCTGGGCAGTCGATCGCGTCGCTGGAAAACGAGTACGCCGGGCGAGGCTACGGCGACCTGAAGAAGGGTCTGGTCGAGGTCGTCCTGGGTACCTTCGACCCCATTCGCGAGCGCGTCACCGAATTGCTCGGTGATCCGGCCGAACTCGACCGGGTGCTCGCGTCGAACGCTGCGCGAGCCTCTGCCGTCGCGAACGAAACCCTGGCCACTGTCTACGACCGCGTCGGCTTCCTCCCTCAAAGCTGATGCGTGATTCTGACCCATTGTCGCTGCCTCGAGTGGTGCTGTTCGACCTCGACGACACCCTGTTCGAGCACCGGGGAGCGGTCGCGGCGGGCATTCTGCTCCACCTCGACCGGATCTGAGGCGCATTTGCGACCGGCGACCGCGCCGCCGCGACCGTGCTCTGGGACGCGCTCGAGGAGGAGCACTATCACTCCTACCTGATGGGCGCTCTGGATTTTGCCGGACAGCGACGCGCCCGGGCCCAGGATTTCGCGGCATCGTTCCACATTTCCCTGACTGACGCCGAGGCTGACGCCTGGTTCGACGACTACTTCCTCAGTTACCGGGCCAGTTGGCGGTTGCACGATGACGCGCTCCCCTGCTTAGACGCGCTGGCGGAGCTTGTGCCCGGGGTGCGCTTTGGCCTCATCACGAACGGTGAGCCAAGTTTTCAGGAAGAAAAGATTCGGCGGGTCGGGCTGACCGAACGGTTTGAGCATGTCGTCACCTCCGGTGCTCTCGGCTTCGCCAAGCCCGATGCGCGCATCTTCCAGCATGCCTGCGCGCTGTTCGACGTGCCGGTGAAGGAAGCGGTATATGTCGGTGATCGGCTTCGCACGGACGCTGTGGGCGCCGCCGCCGCGGGGCTGACGGGGGTCTGGCTGGACCGCGTCGGCGCATCCGCTGCCCCCTCCTCGCCGCGCGAAGCCGCAGTTCCCGTGGCACCCGTAACTACAGACTCCGACTCCGTCGAGGCCGCCCGCCTCGGAGTACTGCGTATCGAGACCCTCATCGCGCTGCCTTCCACCCTTGCCCACGAATAGCCCCGGCACCACCACATTGGGCGCCCTCGTGGCCACGGCTCTAGGTAGTAATCGTCCTTTCGTGGCTAATTCAGGAAATCTGTCGGCTGGTTGCCCGAAGGCTCCGGGACGCGGGCAATTTGGATCACAGCGGCGACGGATTTCCTGAACGGGCCACCGCGCACCATGTCGAGTCACCCGGCGAAGTGACATCTACCAGCCAAACGCAGCGGAGCAAGCCGCCGCAAGCGAAACCTGCCACAGCATGCACGAGGTACCTCGATCGCAGGGTCGCCGCGTGGCTAATTCAGGAGATTTGCGCGAGCGGATGCAGCCACCACTGCCAACACGCGGATGGCCGTGCTTGGACTGCCAAATTATTTGAATTTGCCATGCAACCAGGGTCTGCTGTGCGGTTCGGCGCTCATTACAGGACGTAGGTGCGAAAGTGATTCCGCACGGCCAGGAGCCCGACTATCGCGGCCATGACGCGCTCTGGGTGGTACAGAATGTCTCGGTGGATGGCGCGGTAACTCATGTAGGACATACCTGCCAGGTCACAGTCGCGGGTGCGATCACGCAGGTGAGCCTCCCAACCATCATGAAACTGACGGCTGTCGGCTTCGATCACGAGACATCCTTCTATCACCATGTCAACGCGCCCCACGCCACTGATCGACACCTGTATTTCGAACCGAAACCCTGCAAGTCGCACGATGAAACGGAGCACGGTTTCTTGGCCCGATTCGCTCCGAGTATCGACCCAGGACCGGAGATACTGTATTTCTTCGGGCAGAGCGGCGAAAATCTCCGCAACGCTAGACAGCGGCAACCTCTGCAAGTGCAAGGCGTTGTCGAGCGAGGCCAATGCAAATCGCGGCTGCTGGCATCGAAAGATCTGAATCAGGGCATCCACTAGACCGATGCTGTACTCGGTGCCGTCCTCGGGGGCCGATAGCCGATCCCAATGCAACTCAATACCCTTGCGGTTGGCCACGGTGAGCCGCTGAAAACGATCCTTGGGTGCACGCAATCTCGAGGCATTTGGATCAAGATGGATATGCGCGATGCTCGGGTCAACCGCAAAGATGCCCACGTCGGCTGCTGCGGATATGCAGCTGAGCCGGCCACCGACGCGTACTGCTTCGAGAATACGTTGGTTGGTGGAGGGCAGTGCGTAGTGCCCACGACGACCGCGCACCAGGAATCCGTTGTCGACGGCCCCTTTGAGGGACCGCCAGGTCGCCCCGGCTGCTCTCAGCTCGCTGGTCTGGATAACTGTTCGGCTCGATTCCTGAAAGAGCAATTCCCAAGTCATGTGGCCAGCATGGTGATCAACCGGCTTGTTGAAACCGTGAACCGGCATTTCGGTGGACAGACGGGCGAATCAGCACCTGTGGATAACTCCAGAACCAGTTGTTGCGTTCGAACAGCGTGGCGAATTCAGGAAAACCTTGACTTTACGAGGAGTGCCCGGCAGCGGTCCGGGCCTGAGAGCGAGAATTTCCTGACTTAGCCCCGACCGTGATGGTCATGGTCAGGACCGGCGTCTGAAGTCCACCTCGCTCTTTAAACGCGATGTTAGCAAGTGCGACGGCGGCGACGCGACGGGCATTGGGAATCTCAATGTCTTTGTCAAGCGGTTTTGAGCATCGGGATCTCGGCTGGTTCCTGGTAGAGGGTGTGGTC